>JBJEAY010000187.1:0-2867 GCA_051869575.1 Prevotella sp.
GATCTAAATTACCGGGTTTTATGTCCTTATGGATAATCCTCATGTTATGACAGTATTCCAATGCGGCAGCTGCCTGTAAGGCTATTCTGCGGAACTGGTTCATGTCACCGTTGAGCTTGTATTTGTCAAGTGTGCCTCCCTCAAGATATTCCATAAGTTCGTAGTCGCGATAGACGCCATCGACATACACTTTTCCGAAGTCATAAGTTCTTACTATCATCTCGAAGTTGATAGTCGAAACAAGTTTCATCAACTTCTTCTTTACCTTGAACTTGGGATAATATACTTTCAGCACGAGCTTCTTTTCATCCTTCTCGACAAGAAACACCTGCCCCTCACCGGAATTGTCGCTGAGGGTCTCAAGTTTTGTGTATTGTTCGCCACGAATGAAGAACGTCTCTGCGGGTGCACTGCTATTATTGCCGGGTGTATTTGCTCCGGGCATAATCGTTGCTGTTGACGCATTGGCAGTAATGAGACCGTCAACCTGCGTTCTCAATGTACTTGCACCTAATGTATTGTCAGGGCGTATTGTGCGGCCTGGAGCGATAGTCGCATCCGGCCTAAGAGTTTTGTCTATCGTGTCCATTAGTAAGAAATCTAATTGTTCTTTGTTGTCGTATTCTGTCCGGAACCCGAATGTCCCAGTATGACCCATCGTCCACCAAGCTGTGGTTTGGCACATCCGCACGGACCGCTATGCATGGCATGCTTGTAGTTGCACACCCAAGCGAGTCTCACTCCTGCGGGTTTCATGGCCATGGCATAGTTGCGTGCCTTTACCGGTGATGGCTGCGGTTTGGTGGACATTTCGCCGAGAGCCTCGGTTATCATTCTCGCAAGGTCCATTTTCTTTGTCTCCAATTGCGACTCGGTCATTCTCTCAGCCTTGCGGTGTGGTATATTGGGGGTTGGTTCACCCTTGTCTTCTGCCAACATCCTAAGCACTCTCACTCGCAGTTGCTCGTTAACCTTGCAACTCTCCTGGTCGGCCTCGCAACTGAACGGCTCGATATTCTCAAGCCGAGACATTTCGTTGGTCAGTTCCTGAAGACGCTTGAACTCAGGAGTGTGATGCAGATACTCCAACTGCTCCTTGGCCTCGAAAGTGAGCGGGAATCCGCATTTCTTGCAGAAGGCAAACTCGTTAAGGGTGTGACATTCCGGGCAAACGATTCCGCCTCTCGGACTGCCACATTCGGGGCAGTAGGCACCTTCGCCCGGGAATGGGGCACCACAGAACGAGCAGACATCGTTCTTCACATATCTGCGGCAGTTCTCGCAATAATCGGCACCTTGTGGAAGCACTGCCCCGCAAACAGGGCAGAGTGAAGCACCTTGTTGACGAACAGGTTCTGCATGAGCCTGGGCAAATTCATATTGACCAACGCTTTCTGGCTCGGCGCTGGGGGTATTTTCTTGTGTTCTATACAACTGTTCTTGACGTTGCTGAACCTCTGAATTGTTTATTGTATGGTCTTCGTTCATTTTGACTATTAGCCTTTATTTTGTGGTAATTATGCCACAAAGGTATGAAAATAAATCAAAATAACAAAATTTTTAGGCAATAATTCTTTGATTTTATAAAAAAAAGTGCCCTTTAGCCTAAATTTTTAGACTGTAAGGGCACTTATTGATGATATTTTGCGCTACTTTTTACCAAAGTTCGAGTCGTTCTGCCTTTGGCACAAACATCTTGTCGCCTTCTTTAACGTCGAAGGCCTCATACCATGCGTCGATATGTGGCAGGGCACCGTTCACGCGCCAGCGTCCAAGCGAATGTGGGTCGCTCTTGGTGCGGTTGCGAATCTCTGCCTCGGTGATATTGCCAGCCCAAACGCCTGAATAAGCGAGGAAGAATCTCTGTTCGGGAGTAAATCCGTCCTTTTCGCCACAAGGCTGCGACTTCATTGCATGCTTAAAGGCATTAAACGACACCATCAGACCACCATGGTCGGCAAGGTTCTCTCCAAGTGTAAACTTTCCATTTGCATTAAGGTCGGGAAGCACCTTGATATTTGAGAAATAAGCAGCATATTCGTCGGCGCGCTTTGTGAAGTTGTCGCCATCGGCCTTTGTCCACCAGTCATTCATGTTTCCATCCTTGTCATAGTGACGGCCTGAGTCATCAAATCCGTGAGTCATCTCATGACCTATCACCACTCCAATGGCACCATAGTTGAATGCGTCGTCAGCATTAGCGTCGAAGAAAGGAGGCTGAAGGATACCAGCGGGGAAACATATTTCATTTGTTGTGGGATTATAGTAAGCATTCACCGTCTGTGGAGTCATGTGCCACTCGTCCCTATCCACCGGTTTTCCAGCTTTCTGTTGTATATCGTATTTAGTCCAAAACTTTTTACACTCAACGATATTGTCGTAGTATGATTTTTTCGCATCTATAACAAGCTGCGACATATCTGTCCACTTATCTGGATAACCAATCTTCACATAGAATGAATTGAGTTTGTCGAGAGCGTTCTTCTTTGTCTCATCACTCATCCATGTCTGAGCCTCTATTCTCTCGCCGAGCGACACCTGAAGGTTTTTCACAAGTTGCTTCATTCTCTGCTTCGACGACTCGGGGAAATACTTCTCGGTATAAATCTTTCCGAGAGCCTCACCCATCTGTCCCTCCACTTGCGCCGTGGCACGTTTCCACAGAGGATGGTCTTCCTTGCGTCCTGACATCTTCTTGCCAAAGAACTCGAAGTTGGCAGCCACTGCGTCATCACTCAGATATGACACTGCCGAGAGTATCTGGCGCCATTGCATATAGTCGCGCAGCTCCTCTGCCTTTAGTGTCGCCATCAGTTTGTCGGCACCATCGAGGAATTCGGGTTGTCCCACTACAATATCCTGCATAT
>JBJEAY010000188.1:0-2867 GCA_051869575.1 Prevotella sp.
CACTATACGACAAGCTGAACGACAGCAACATCGACCTGAGCAACGAGACCGACCTCTCGCTGATTCTCGGTGCTTCGGTGGCACAGTATCGCTACTTGGTGGAGGACTGGTTTGGAATGTTCCACCTTATTGAGGAGTCAACCGACCAATATATGGTGCCCTCTCGCCCCGGTGTGGGTTGGGGTGACGCCTATGTCAATCTCCACAAGCACAACTGGTCATATTCGGTGGGCCAAATCCAGAATCCTTGGGATATCGCCTATCGTGGTATCGCATACGCTAACATTGTGCTCGACGCAGCTCCTGAGGACGCTAAGGAGAGCATAGCACAGGCAAAGTTCTTCCGCGGAATGTTCTATTATCATCTGCTCGACATGTTCGGCAATGCCCCTCTGCAGACCACACAGCAGGTTGAGGACGGCTATCTGCCCGAGCAGGTAGGCGTGGAGGCTCTCTACAACTTCTGCGTTGACGAGTTCAAGTATGTTAAGGAGAACATCGGCGAAAGCGACGCCTTCGGTTGGGCTAACATCAATGCCGCCCGCATGGCATTGGCAAAGCTCTATCTGAACAAGAACGTCTATCTCGGCACCACTGGCAACGACGGCTTCGAGGCTGCACTTGCCGAGGTTGAGGAGATTATCGCCACTGGCAAATACTCACTTGCTCCCAACTACAAGGACTGCTTCCGCGAGAATATCGAGGAGTGTCCTGAGATTATCTTCGCTATCCCCGGCGACCGCACTCACACTGTTCAGTTCGGTTTGCAGAGCTACTGCTTCCCGCAGACAGGACTTGAGGCTTATGGCTCAACAGCCCCTGGATATAACGGTTCGTGCGCCATCCCGCAGTGGATTCACACCTACGCCGAGGGCGACAAGCGTCTCGACGACACTTGGGCATACGGACAGCAGCACTATGCAGTGAAGAACTCCGACGGAACATACACTCCCAACGCCGGCGACCCCATCCCATTCTCATCTGACGACTGGAGCGGCACTGGCTATCTTAACTACAACGTGAATGTTCATTCTATCGACAACCCCGGAGCTTATCAGCAGGAGGGTGCACGTCTGCACAAGTATGAGATTGTTGCCGACACCGACGACGGTACTACATCCGACGACTTCCCCGTGTTCCGCTATGCCGACGCCCTCATGATCAAGGCTGAGTGTCTGCTCCGCTTGGGTCGCGACAAGGAGACTGCCGCAAGTCTCGTTACCGACGTGCGCAAGCGCTCGTTCGCTTCGCTCGCAGCTGCCACTCGTACTGTAGCCGACCTCGAAGGCGGTAGCGTATATCAGTATGGTCACAGCGAATACACCTGCGAGGGTGCCACCAACTGGGATCCCGCTTCTTACGTAAGCACATTCGAGGGTGGTGCCGACATTGAGCTCGGCGGTCTGCTCGATGACCTCGGTTGGGAGTTCTGCGCAGAGCTTCACCGCCGTCAGGACCTCCGCCGCTTCAAGATGGCCGACGGCCGCAACGTATGGAACGGCAAGTCGTGGTTCTGCAAGGATGCCACCACATCCACCACTTACGATGTATATGCCATCCCCGAGGAGGCTATGAAGACCAACTCCAAGCTCGTTCAGAACCCTGGATATACCGTAGGTCAATAACATGTCTAACAACATAATAAGATTACAGATATGAAAAAGTTATCAATCATTATAGGCTGCATGCTCATGGTGCTCACATCTACCATGATCACAAGCTGCGGCGACAACACCGACTTCTGGGGCGCCCACGTCCTCACCGACGACGAGATTGCCGAAATGAAGCGCCAAGACTCCATCAAAGAGGCACAGAGAAACACCATCAATGCCGACCTCGTGTTGGAATATACAGCAGAAGTCACTATCAGTGCAACGTCCTACGATGGTGTGTCTGTACCCATCGACTGTGACAAGATAGCCGAACTTTTCGGTATCAGCAAGGATGACCTTCTTGCCTCTCTTGGCAACGATGAGGTGGGAACTCCCAAAGATGTTGTAGGATTTGCTATCGAGGGCACTACCCATGCCGACAATATGACAATGACCAACACTGGTGCTCCATGGGGTCACTGGTGGGATGCTGACGGAAACGTAATTGGATGGGGTGACGGTGCCATGACATTCGCCGAGTTCGACCCATGGGAGGGTTCCTTCAATGTAGGACAATTCCCTGGTCGTCTGACGGAGGGACAGACCATCAAGTTCATCGAGGCTCTTAAATATCAGGACAAGCGTGCTGCCGTGGTCATCACCGTAGTTGCCAAGGGACGTGAAGAGGTTAAGGCTTCGGTAGTATCTACACAGAAGCTTAGTCTTGAGACTCCTCCTAACGACACTTACGCAGCCATTGAGGTTCCTGGTTTCGATGCCGCTAAGGTATTGTCTGACCTCGGAGTAGCTTCGTTTGACGAGGTTGCATGGGTTGCCACAAATGCCGACGGCAGCTATGCTCAGGAATATTCAGCTGATGCTCCAGGATTCTGGTATGATAAGGAAGGCTTTGCAGGCTCATGGGGTGACAATGCAAGTGTATTCACTCACTTCGATGCTGAGTCGCAGACAGTTCTCATTGGTCAGATGCCTGGACAGATGCCAGAGGGTAGCGAGGTAACAGTTATGTTCGGAGCTCTTGCCAACAACAAGATTGCAATGGTTGAGATACATGTAAAGACTGTTGCATATCAAGATCCCGAAACAGCTCCGGAATATGCTCTCGATGACTACGGTGATTACCACGTCCTCGAAGAACTCCCCTACTGGGCCAACGGTGCGGGATTTGTATCCAGAATTCGTGAAATGCTCGGTCTGTATGATGAAACCGCGGACAGCTGCACAATCCTGACAGAGCCGCTTTTCAATACCAAT
>JBJEAY010000189.1:0-15326 GCA_051869575.1 Prevotella sp.
ATCGTCATAATTTTCATAAGGTTATAAATAAACCATAAATTGAAAAGTTAAATAAACGTAAAATGCTTGAAACACAATCACATAATGAACGCGAGTTAGAATGATTATAGGATTTTTCCTTTGGTCAAAAGCAAAAAAATGACTTCCTTTACACTATAAATAAGGACAATAAAAGTCCAGGAGGAATGGTCGAACCTCCATCCTTTCGACTGCCAATTTAGTCAGTGACATGATAAATTGTAGAATTTTTACTTCTCCAAAGTTCGGAGAAATCCGCACCACAAAGGATGGTGCTGGAACCCCGCTGTTTATAGCGAGAGACATTGCAAAGGTCTTGTTCCAGTCTGGAGCAGATAGAGTGATTAACCAGTACTGCAAGCATGTAGTACAAGTGCCAAACCCAGCCTATCCCAAGCGCAAGATTTATGCGATAGGACTACCAGACGTCAGTAGAATGACGGTCAAAAGCAAAAGTCAGTTCACGATAGATTTTCATGACTGGATTTATGATGAGGTGCTTCCAGAGTTAAGGAGCACCTCTTTTGATGTGTCAGATGAAAGCAGTAGTGCAGACCATAATGAGCAAAATGATAATACTGGGCAAGAGCAAATAAGAAACAGCGAAGATAGGTCTGAAGCTGAACTGATTCTGAAACTCGCACAGATGAACCTTGATAATGAAAAAAGGATAGTTGCCTTGGAAAAGCACGTAGAAGAAGCTATTGACAGGTTTTCGTATTCCAAGGACATTGACCAGTATTATTCTACCATTGCAGGGTACATTCAGAGATTCAAATTGCCTATTCTTGTAAGTCAGTACGCGAGTTATGGTTCAAGGGCACATGACATTTGCAAGAGACGTGGTGTAGAGATTAGTAAAATATCAGATGTTAGATATGGTACGATAAACCTATACCCGAACTATATTTTGCAGGAATTGTTCAAAGATTATTTTAGCAAGTAATATGGTACTGATGAAAGTCACAGAAAAGGTCGCTGATATTATTTGCGACCTTAGTGGAAAGGAACGCTATTTTGAAGTAATGGCTTTCATGGCCAACGTTCAAGAAGCTGTATTTGAGGCCCGCTCATGTTTGACGAAAGAGCAGACATGGGACTTGTTCACGGCAATTCAAGAATACAAGTGCTTGTTAGACGAACTGGCGAACTATCAAGAACAAGAAACTCCATGTTGTCTTGGATTGTACAAAGAAGATGAAATAGGAGAATTGAAATAACCCATCTTCAGTATGGTAGGGGAGAGCGTAAAGTGCTACGTTCTCCCTTTTTTGTTGCTTGGTAGATATAAAAATAGAATCACGCGTCGAAAATATGCGTTTGTTTCAAGCATTTTCGTTGGAGTTTTTCTACCTTTGTTCCAAGATAGCGTATGTAGATGCGCATTAGAGAACCTGCTCTGGATGGTAATCTGCAATGCGTTCATCGCAACGCAATAGTAGTAACCATTTAATTTTTTTTAGTTCACATGAACAGACGACAGAGAAGGGTATTTAACCTGTTGAGAACGAAGACTAAGGCAATCGGTCTCAATCGTAAGGAGTTAGAGAGTCTTGCGCTGAAGATTGACAAGAATCTGGAACTCGAAGAAGATGCCTCGGACGAGGAGATTGACGAGGCTGCAGGTGCAGCAATCGATTCGGCACTCCCGTTCCTCGAAGTGAGCCAGTCAGTGGCTCAACGCTCAATCCAAACCGCTTTGCAGCGTCGCCAAGCCAAGCAGGACGATGACGATGATGATGAAGACGATGACCCTGACGACGATGGTCAGGACGATGACGATGATGATGATGGTAGCCGAAGCACTCACAGCAATCGCCAGCGTGGAAAGAGCAAGAACAATCGAAACGCACGCAAGCAGGAGGACAGCGCACTCATGAAGCTCATCAAGGAGCAGAGTGATGCCATCAAGTCTTTGAAAGGACAGATTGACTCCTTGCAGGGCGACCGTGTTACCGAAACGAGACGCACCAAACTTAAAAACCTCATCAAGAACACGGGAACGTTCGGCAAGTCAGTTATGAAGCAGTTTAACTTTATGACGTTCAAGGACGAAGATGCGTTCGAGGACTACCTCGCAGAAGTGCAGCAGGATTTGGACGACCTCAACCAGGAGCGTGCCAACGAGGGCTTGAAGAAGCTCGGCGAGGTACCTGCTGGAGAGAAGAAGAATCCAGAGAACCAAAACCAGCCGGAGGTTATGTCTGACGCGGACATCATTGCCCTCGCAGGCGGAACGCCCCAGCAAACCACTCAAACAAAGTAAAGTAAAATGGGCAAGCAAGTTAATTTGAACTCCGAAGTACACAAGATAGACTCGGCCAATGACTCTATCGTGATTCGCAAGTACGGTGCCGGCATTATCGGTGGCCGTTCGCTCGACATGACCGACTTCCCCTCTGACTTGAAGGTAATCAAGGCAGGGCACGTCGTTATTCGCAGCACCAAAGACGAGACTGACTACAAGCCCATGCCCGTGACTTCCGACGGCAATGGCTACGCAGCCATGCCCGAAAATTACGAGTATGTCGGTGTCGTGGTAGCCACCAAGCCTGTTGACTATCCCCTTGTGGGCATCATGTACGCAGGCGAGGTGAATGACGCGGCAAGTCCGTACCCCGTAGATTCTATCAAGGCCGCGCTGAAGACCGCACTTCCCGGCCTCGTGTTCATGCACGACTAAGTTGCGGAAACCAGACAAACAGAAGAATAGGATATGAAAGAATCTTTGTTCATCCAGTTTATCATGGCCCTCTGGCCCAAGTTGTCGCTGTACGTTAAGACCAAGGTGAACAACGGACAGACCATGAGCTACCTCCACAAGACGATGCTGAACCCCGTGTACAGCGCCGACCAGAAGTGGGAGGGGACTTCTGCCAACACGGTGTACGTTGCCGCTGACATGGTAGCTATGGATTCTCCGCTTCCCATCAAGAAGCGTGACTCCATCAGCACCTCGAACGGCAAACTGCCCAAGATTGGTATGGAGAAGAAGAAGGGTGAGACCGACATCAACACCCTTAATATCATGAGCGCGCAGTACCAGGCCCTTGTGGCTGGTGGCAATGCTCAGGCAGCTGCATCACAGAAGCAGCGTATCATCCAACAGTTTGCCAACGACGTGGTGTACTGCTCCGTAGGTATCGACGAGAAAAATGAGGCCAACTTCCTCACCGCCCTCTCGGATGGTGTGATGGCCGTCCCCGATGACGAGAACACTGGCACCGCACTCCGCGTGTCATTCGGTTATGAGAAGTTCCCTGCCAACCATTTCGGTGTGGTGGAGAAGGACCATATCGGCCGAGATGATATCGAGCGTGTGCTTGACAAGGCTAACCGCGACGGCGTGACCATTACGACCATCGCCATTGCCCTCTCTACCTACCGTGAAATGAAGAAGGAACGCTGGGCACGTGAGTTGGTAGCCGATGCCAAGGACGTCACCTACACCGAGACCACGAAGTTGCCTGTGCCTAACGCCACGGCATTCGACGAGGCATTTGCAACCGAGTTCGGTGGCATCCAGTTCCTCAAGATCGACCGCACGGTGTACTTCGAGAAGAACGGAAAGCGCACCCCTGTCAAGCCATTCAACGCTGACAAGCTGGTGTTCCTGTCGAGCACACAGGTAGGCTCTCTCGTATGGGGCACTCTCGCCGAGGTTACGAACCCAGTGGCAGGAGTGAAGTATCAGAACCTCGACCAATACAAGCTCATTTCCGAGTATTCGACAACGAAGCCTCTGATTGAGCATACTACGGGTGAGGCTCTGGTAATCCCTGTTATCGAGAACGTCGATATGATTTATACTATCGACAAGAGCAATGCCTTCGAGGTCGATGATGCAGCAGAAACTACCGACACCGAGGACAAGTACGTTACCATCAATGGCAAGAAGTACAACAAGACCGATGTGATTGCCCAACTTAAGGCTATCACTGGCAGCAAGATTGCGGCCAACATCGGCGACGACAAGCTGATTGCCAAGGTTAACGAGTTGTCCGACGAGGATGAGGAAACTCTGTTCGCTAACCTCACAGCCGTAGAGTAGAGTTATGAAGACAATCAGAGAAGCACTCCTTGACGAGATCATCTACCCCATATCAGAGGGAAAGGTGGATAACAAGATGATTGCCCGTGGTCTGAATGGCGACGATGAATATGACTTCGATGTAGCCAACTCCAACGCCTATATGGGGTGTTTCGCTGATTGCCTCGTAGCCTTGCTCCAGTCGGTAAGTTTCTCGGAGGCAGACAAGAGCGTCAGCGCACTCTCCGACGAGGCAAAGAAGAAGCTCTTGAATATTGCAAACTCCATCTATAAGACAATCGGTGAGGAGGAGGTGGTAATCGACCCCAAACCGACGGTGTATATCAACTGCTAAGGTATGCCGATACTGAAGATAAAGCCACACTACCTTGAGGTCCTTTCCAAAGCGGAGGAGTACGAGGACGAGAATGGTGACTTCCACAAGGGTCACGAGGAATGGGTGTATGTATGCAAGTGCGACGTTGTTCCTGCCGGACAGGCCAACGAGATAACGCTCCCAGATGGAGTGGTGCTGCAATACTCCTACACCATCTACCTGCCCAAGAAAACGAGGGAGTTCCATACTGGTGACAAGGTGCGGGTCAGTTTCTTCGGGAACGGCACCTTGCAGGAGAAGACTGAGTTTGTCGTGAAAGGGTTCCATGCCTACCAGTACCAATGTAAGATGTGGGTATGAGTGACATCAGAATGGTCACATCGATGAAGGCCATCGACGAGCTGTTCGCCAAGGCAGCTAAGATAATCTATAAATGCGTGGTAAATTATCTCGCGGAATTGGGAGAAAAATGCAAAAATCGCATAAGGGATAGACCTGGTGCCGAAAGTTGGTACGACAAGTCTGGCAACCTCAGAAGCTCGATAGGCTATGCCATCTATTCCTACGGGATGAAGCAAATAGAGTCAGCGTTCAACGCTGTCCTCGGAGGCTCGGAAGGCTCACAGAAGGGCCGACAGATGGTAGCAGACCTCGCAAGCAAATATTCAGACACATACGCACTGGTAGTCGTAGCCGCAATGGAATATGCCGACTACGTTGAGTCAATCGACTCGAAAGACGTTCTCGCATCGACTGAGATTTACGCTAAGTCGCAGGTGAACAGATACATGGAGAAAGCAATCAAGGAAGCAGAAAAAGAAATCCAAAGACTCGAAGTAACTCTATGAAGTCAGACATTCTCATCAAGGACGATGTGTACGAACTCATCAAGAAAAGCCCTCTCGCATCTGCCGTCACAGGCAAGATTTGCAAGCAGGGTGTCCGTCCTAAAGGCTCTGACAAGGAAGATGTGGTGATTTCCGTTATTGCCAATCTGAATGGTCAGATACAGGAGGCCGTGGTGAACGTGAACATCTACGTGGCAGACGACATCAAGAGCGACGGACAGAACCAGGAGGCCACCATTCGCCTGCGCGAACTCTGCCAGATTGCTTCGGACACCCTTGAAGTCGGAAGCGGTGAGGACTTCCGCTTCACTCTCGAAAGTCAGCATGTACTCTCGGTAGAAGATGCCAAGGTACACGTGATTAACAACAGAATTATTTACAAACAGATAAACGAATAGAAACATGAGCAACCTTTCTTGGGGCAAGCCCCGAATTTTCGTTAAGGACCTCGATGAAGAGGTAGCTAAGTGGAAGGAATTGAACACTCCTGCCCAAGACACCACCGAACTGCAGTCCACCAAGGGCGACAAGATGGAGGCACCCATCGAGGGTGGTGAGAACGAGGAGGTCAAGTACAAGGATGGTCAGTACACAGTTGTGTACAATATCCGCAAGTACAAGGGCCGTAGCGTTCCCATCGCCAACAAGAATGGCGTAGCACCCCATCACTATGCGTTCTGCCTCATGCCGGAGGACAACACAAACATCGGCTTTTATATAGAGAAGACTACCGCCTCAGTTGACGATACCTTCACCCCTGCCGATGGTGCCGTGTGGGCCGTGCAGCATGACGCTATCGCAGCCACGAGTGGAAACACCGTGAAGTGGGGTACTGTCGTCATCGAGGAGGGCAAGCTGAAGTTCACAGAGACCCAGCCTGCTCCCGAAGTAATCGCCAAGACATTCACCGAGGACGTCGAAGTGCTGTCCGCAGCATAAGCATCCTCCCAATCCTTTCAGACGTGTGGATAGACACCCCTTGGCAGTTCGGTAGGAGAGAATTGCCTCATGCGGAGGTAGCTCAGAGGTCAGAGCGCAGCAAGTTCCATTGCTGAGGTCGTAGGTTCAAATCCTTCCCTCCGCTCTAAAATCAGAGAGATATGGCCGACAAGTACATAGACATGAACATTGACGATGCCCTCATCGATAAACCACACTGTTTCGCGCTTGAAGCAGAAGGCAAAGGTGAGCGGCATTTTTACTTATATCCAGTAACACTCGGTAAGCTGCACCTATTGAAGAGGCACACCGACAACCTCGACATCAACCTCAAGAACTTTGAGAGTATGCCGTATCATGAAGCTATCCGCATCGTGAAGAAGCAGAGGGAGGAGGTATGCAGAATCATTACCTACCACACTATGAAGAAGAAGCGTGACATCTTCGACTACGACCTTGTTGAGGAAAGGGTGAAGCTGATCGACGAAATGGCCACAGAGGAAGACCTGGCCACCATGCTCATCGTCATTTTTGGCAAGGATAACCTCGACACGTTCAAGAACTACCTCGGCATTTCCAAGGAGAATGAACGAATGAGAAAGGTCGCTGCGGCCAAGAAGAAGGCACAGAAATCCCAGAACGACTTCGAGTTTGGTGGCAAGACAATCTACGGAACGCTCATAGACACGGCATGCGAACGCTACGGATGGTCATACGATTACGTCCTGTGGGGCATATCCCTCATCAACCTCCAGATGTTGCTCGCAGACAGGGTGCAGAACATCTACCTCACAGACGAGGAGAAGAAGAAGGTGTCTGCCGGTCTGCTCAACGGTGGCGACACCATCAACGCTGACGACAAGAGCAACATGGAGAAGATACTCGCAATGAATTGGAGATAACTAAACGAAAGTAACGACCCACGCACGCGCGAGGGAAAAGAGACTGAAAGACATGGCATTGAAGTTTGAGATAACGGGTGACAATAGAAATTTCCTTGAATCGCTGGACGGGGCAAGGGGAGGTGTTCATCGAGCCGCGCAGGACATCGAGAGCAGCGGAATTGGCATAGAGGAAATGTTCAAGCGCATCGGTGCTGCGGCTGGTATCGCCTTCACCCTTGACCAGGCAAAGAATTTCGCAAAGTCGGTCATGGATGTTCGTGGCCAGTTCCAGCAGCTGGAGATAGCGTTCAGCACCATGCTACAGTCAGAGGAGAAGGCCAGTATGCTCATGAGTCAGTTGGTAGATACGGCAGCGAAGACACCATTCGACCTGCAGGGTGTAGCACAAGGTGCCAAGCAGCTTCTTGCCTATGGTATTGCAGCCGACGAGGTGAACGAGACCATCACAAGGCTCGGTGACATAGCAGCCGGACTCTCCATCCCACTCGGTGACCTTGTGTACCTGTATGGCACGACCATGACGCAGGGCAGAATGTTCACGCAGGACTTGCGCCAGTTCATGGGCCGTGGTATTCCAATGGCAGATGAGCTGGCCAAGCAGTTCGGTGTTGCCAAGAACGAGGTGGCCGGACTCGTCACGGCAGGAAAGGTAGGTGCCGATGCCGTGAAGAAAGCCATTTGGAACATGACGGAGGAGGGCAGCAGGTTCGGTGGACTCATGGCAGAGCAGTCAAAGTCCATTACGGGTCAGATTTCCAACCTCGAAGACCAGCTCGACACAATATTCAACTCAATCGGCAAGAGCAACGAGGGCATAATCTCTTCCGCATTATCTTCCACGCAGACGCTTCTTGACAACTGGCAGAGCGTAGGCACTGCAATAATGACGGTGGTAGCAACATTCGGCGCATACAAGGCTGCTCTAATTGCCACCTCCGCGCTGAGAAATGTAGCGGAGAACCAACGTTACAAGGATACCTCCGCTGCCATTCAATCAGAAATCGCCGCCATACAGGCATCTCTGCCAATCAAGCAAGCGGACACAACTGCTGACCTAAGAGCCAAAGTAGCAAAGGGGGAACTCACGCAGCAGACGGCTGACGAGATAGCCAAGATACGAGAATTAAACGCTACGGAGGCGGCTGCTCTCAGCGCAAAAATTCAGGCTCAGGTGGCAAGCGGTGCGATTACGCAGGCGCAGGCAGATGAGATAATGAGCAAGCAGCAGTTACTCGGCGTACTCCGCGAAGAACAGGTATTGAACGCCGCATCTGCTACATCGAAGAACGCTGACACGGCGGCAACGGCAACCAACACCGCTGCAACCAACGCTTCCACTACCGCAGAGAATTTGAACACTACTGCAACCGTGAGGAACACTTTGCAGACGCGCATCAGCGCAGTCACGGCAAAGGCAACGGCAGCAGCGCACCTGATATTCCGCGCCGCTGTGAACGGCGTTACCGCTTCATTACAAGCGATGAAAGCCGCACTTATGACCAATCCTATCGGAGCAATAATAGGAGCGGTAACAATGGCTATCGGAGCATTCATGACGTGGAAGAGTTCAACGGACGAGGCAACAGACGCAGTTACAGAGTTCAGCGATGCAGCCAACGAGGCAGCCTCAAAGGCGCAGACGCTATATGCAGTGATAGAGAATACATCTGACGGCACGAAGATACACCAGCAAGCACTCGAAGACCTGAAAAAGATAGCCGAAGAGTATGGCATCACCCTCAACGATGAGAAAGACCTCACACAGCAACTCATTGACAAGAAAAAAGAACTCATCGCCGTTATCAAGGAAGAGGCTATTGAGAGGCAGTACGCGGACGCTATCGCTAATTCGGCAGAGAGTTACAAGAAGAAGATTAAAGACTTGCAGGAAGAACTCTCTGACGCGCTTTCTGACGATTTTACGGACGAGCAGAAAAGCATGCTTCCCGCTATCTTCACGGACGATGACTTTGAGCGCATCAAAGAGGCGCGAGAGAAGTATGACGAGGCATTAAAAGAGTTTGCTCAAGGCGGCTCTCGCGAAGAATACAACAAGGCAAATATGGAATTGCTTGCTTCTTGGGGAGAAATTTCCGCAAGAGCAAAGAAATACGCGAAAGATTTGGGGCTGTCTGTCTATGCGCAGAACGAAGCGGCGAGTGCGGCAAGGACGTACGTTGCCAAAATGGCGATTGAGATTACCGCCCACAATAAGACCATAGACGCAATCAACAAATCCCGCGATGCCGCCAAAGGCGCGGCTGTTGCAGCAGGCAACCTTTCTTCCGAGCAGGAAAGGCTTGCACGCAAGAACCGCCTCGCGAAGTTGTCTGTTGCCGCGCTTGGAACTGAAATTCAGAAGCTAATATCCAAGTACAACAACAGCAAAATCGGCATCGAGATTACCTACTCAGAAACCAAAGTGCCGAAGTGGATGCAGGGGCTTAAAGAAAAAGGGAAAAACATTGACAGCAACCGCGCGAAGGAGCTTGCCGCGTATTGGGCTTCCTGGGCACAGGAGTTAGAGGGGACTAACAATACGATGAACGGGCTTAATTACCGCGAGGCACTTGTCCGCTCCGCACAATACGAGCAGTACGCCCAGCAACTTGAAGAGAAGGAGAAGAAGACCAAGGAGGACGACAAAGACAAGCCAAAGGAAACCCCCGAGCAACGCCGCAAGCGCATAGAGGCAGCCGAACTCTCCGAAATGGAGGCTAACGAGAAGGCTTCCAAAGAGCGCGAGGAACTCGAACGTAAGATTGCCAAGCAAAGGACGGAAAACGCTATTGAGGCACTCAAAGACGGGCAAGAAAAGACTCTGCTGCAAATGGAGTTCAACCACGAGCAGCAGCAGGAAGAACTCGAACGCGAAATGGCGGACGAGATTGCCAAAGAAAAGGCACGCCAAAAAGCGGTGTTCGATGCAAGCGAGAATGTGAAGTATCAGAAAAACAAGAACTATGTCAAGAAGAACTTCACCGATGCGGACGTAAACAAAACCAAGATTGACGCTATCAAGGCGAAATACACCGCGCTTTTTGCTTCCCTGCGCACGATGCAGGAGAAAGAAAGCGCGGACACTCTCGCCGAGATGTACGCAAGCGAGAGCCAGCATTTAAGAGACTTCCTTCTACAATACGGCGACTATCAGCAGCAAAGGCTTGCCATAGCGCAAGAGTACGCCGAGAAGATTTCAAAGGCGCAGAGCCTTGGGGAACGCCTGTCGCTTGAAGCAGAACGAGAAGGCAAGCTCCAAGATATAGAGTTACAAGAGATTAAGGCTAAAATTGATTGGGAGAGCGTTTTCAACGACTTGGATAAGGTTTCGATTTCCTACCTCAAAGGGCTTAAAGGGCAACTCGAAAGAGAACTCTCCAACAATAGCATACGCCCAGAGAACGCAAAGGTTCTCGCGGAGCAAATTGGAAAGATTAACGACGCAATCGTGCAAAAGCAGTACGAGGTGCGCAATCTATTCGGGTTCGGTATTGAAGAGATACAGAATATAAAGCGACTCAAAGAAGAAGAAAAAGCCGCCAAATCAGAAGTGGAGAAGTCGCAAGAAGAACTCATCGAAGCTCAAAATGAGGAGAAAAGAGCAACAGAAGCACTCCAACAAATTCTTAGGGATATAAAATCTGCTATCGAAAAAAGTGGAAATAAAGAAGCTGCTGAAAATGTTGACGGCGGAGACGGCGCAGACCCTCTATTGAACGCAGGCAACACTCTGAACGCGATTAGGGGCGCGGGCGTAAGTGAAACCGATATAAAGGCGGTTGAGAACGCCTACTCGAAACTTGCCGACACGCAGTATAAGTCCAAGAAGGCGGCAGAAAAGTACTCACAAGCTCAGGATAAGTCTAATGATGCAACCGATAAGGCGAGAATGACTCTTACCGATATGGCGAAAGCCGTGTCTAAGGTTGTAGACAAGACCAACCAAAACATACAATCAGCAAACGCGCTCGTTGAAACACTCGGGCTTGCAGATACCGCTTTTGGAAAGGGTTTCTCTTCATTATCAGACGCGTCCCAATCTTTTAGCAATGCTTTCCAATCAATAATGAGCGGAGATGTAATGGGCGCATTGAACGGAGTTGTCGGCGGTCTTATGTCGATAGGAGATACGTTCCTGAATTGGTTCGGAAATGGAGGAGAAAGCGACCCGACGCTTGAAGAGGATATAGAACGCCTAACGCTCTCCAACGAGGCGTTGCAAAAGGCAATAACGGCTCTTACGGAGGAGATGAAAGATGCCTCCATGGGAGAAAGCGTTGAGCTGTATCGGCAGATGATTAACAATCTCAACACCGCAGAGCAGAACCAAAGCGAGCAGATGCAGCGCACGTCATCAGCGAGCAAGAGTGGGCTCAAGGGAAAACACTCTTCTGGGTATAGAATTAACGAAGGTATGTCGTCTGCGGAATGGCAGCGAATATCTGCTATCACAGGGCAGGCGGTGTATGACGCGAGTTCATTTTTCGCGCTTTCGTCCGAGAATATGGCTAAGGTCCAAACGCATTTGCCCGACCTCTATGCTAAGATTAAAGACCTTGCGGACAATGGATATCAAGACGCTGCCCAATACATGGATAGTTACGTTGAGTATGCCAAGCAACGCGAGGAGTTAGAAAAGCAATATTACGAAAAGCTGACCTCCACATCATACGACAATGTGCGTTCCAAGTTCAAGGATATGCTGCGCGATATGACCATGTCGGCACGGCAGTTCTCACAGAATTTCAATGAGCTTATCGTAGACAATATCACGGAAGCCTTGATGACCCAGAAATACGACCCGCTCATCAAGCAACTATACGAAGATTGGGCAAAGGCTATGGAGAACGACGGGCGCATATCAGAGGGAGAGATGCAGCAACTCGAACATCAGAGGCAGGTAATATACGATATGATGCAGAACGACCGCCAATACATCGATGAACTCACTGAACGTTTCGGAGACTATTCCGAGGACACCGCCTCCTCGCGCGGATTTGCATCAATGAGCCAAGAAAGCGCGGACGAACTCAATGGACGCTTCAGTGCGGTACAGATAGCAGCAGAGAACATCGGGTCACAGGTCATTTCAATCTACTCTCAGATGTTGCTCATGTCGCAGACGCAGACGAGCAGCAACAACTATTTGCAGGAGATACGTAACATGATGATTACGGGTAACTCATACCTCGAGGACATTGCCAAGTACTCCAAGCAGATTTACCTCGACTTCGCAACGAAGTTGGATGATATAACAACAAATACCAAGTAGAGCCATGATAGGTGATGTAACGATAAACAATGTGGACGCTTTCGAGCGTTACGGAATCAATCTCGAGGACGGAGCACTCTCCACGCTCATGACACCTCCGCCATTGAAGGAGTTCGTCGAGAGCAAGAGCAGGTTACAGCACGGCAAGAAAGTCGTTGTCAACTCCCCGAAATATGACGATAGGGAGATGACTCTCCCGTTCCACTTGATTGCCAAGAGCAAGACGGAGTTCTTCCAGAAGTACGACCTGTTCTGCAAGGAAGTCCTTGCTCCAGGCAAGTTCGAGTTGAAGACACGCTATCAGCCGGACGTGGTGTACCGCCTCGTCTATCTGAGCTGCACCCAGTTCAGCCAGTTCATCCGTGAAATGGCGGTGTTCTCCTTGAAAGTGTCAGAACCAAACCCTACCGACAGGGCCATATTGTAAGATATTGAAAGAAATCTAAGTTAGTAAATGGAACAAAACGTATTTCAAGCTACGGGAAAAACTATCGCAGTCGGAGGTATGGCTGGCGAGGCTATTACCGTGCTGTATGACCTAAGATGGATGATTGCGTTCATATTCGTCTTGGTAGTTTCAGACTTTTGGTTTGGCGTGAAGGCAAGCCTCGCGCGAAAGGAGAAGTTCAGATTTTCAAGAGCGGGTAGAAGAACATGCAACAAGTTCTGCGATTACATCGTCTACCTTATCGTCGGCGCACTCTTCGGAATGGCAATCTTTGAGCCGCTTGGCATCTGCTCACATACCACCGCTGCCGCCGTGTGCCTCGGGCTTGGCTGCCTGTGGGAGATTGACAGCATCATGGAACATGTATGCACGCTGCACGGCATCAAAAAGCGGTTTAGCATCAAACGGCTGCTCATCGCCCTGCTCAAAGCCAAAAACCCAGAGGCGGGGCAGGCGGTTGAGGAAGCGATGAAAGACGGGCAAGACAACTGACATTTTATTTTACTTTATCACTAAAAACTAAAACAACGAAATCCATATTTTACTTATGAGAAAGATAACAGAAATCATCGTCCACTGCTCGGCGACCGCCGAGGGCTATGACTTCTGCGCCGCCGACATCGACCGCTGGCACAGGGCGCAGGGCTGGAACGGCATCGGGTATCATTTCGTGGTGCGGCTCGACGGCACTGTTGAGAACGGCAGACCGATTGAAAAGGTCGGTGCGCACTGTGCGGGCAAGAATGCCACATCGATAGGAGTGTGCTACATAGGCGGCATCGCCTCCGACGGGCATACCCCATCCGACACCCGCACACCGCAACAGAAAGCCGCGCTTACGGCACTGCTGCGCAGATTAAAGACGCAGTTCCCGAAAGCCAAGATTTACGGGCATCGCGACTTCGCCAAGAAGGCGTGCCCGTCGTTCGACGCCACAGAAGAATACGCCAGTCTATGATACGCTTCCTTTTGATAGCCATAACATCACTGTTACTTTCCTCCTGCCGCACGCACACCACAGCAATCTCCGACAGCAGCAGCCTTTCCTCGCACAGAGACACAGTGTTTGTTGCAAGGGAGCGGGTAGACAGCGTGTTTCTGCGGGACAGCATCTTCGTGAGCCAAGCCGTGCGCGGCGACACCGTCTTTATAGAAAAGACCTCCCTGCGGACGCTGACGAGGGAGCGAACCAAGACAGACACCATATACAGGACACGCAACGACACCGTCTTTTCGTCAACCTCCTATGAGCGCACAGAAGAAAAAGAAAGCGTCCCGCTGAAACTATACCTCGCGCTCGCCGCAATGGTTTTTCTTACAATCATATACATATACATCGAAACAAGAAAGAAATGACACCAGAACTCACAATCAACGGTTCAGACGCGCTCCGAGAATGGGGCGCGAGGCTCACGGGCGAGAGCCTGCAAAACCTAATGAAGCCGCTCGACATTAAAGACCGCGTATCGAGTACATCGCGCCTCGAAGATGGCGACCGATACATAGTTGCACAGGGAATGCCAAGAATAAAAGCCCGAGAAGTGCAGGTTGAGTTCAGCGTTGAGGGACGCACGCGAGAAGAGTTCATCGACCGCTTCGATAAGTTCTGCAATACGCTCCAAGAGGGAGTTGTTACGCTCGCAACGCGCTACCAGCAAAATGTTAGATACAGGCTTCTATTCACGTCGTGCACATCGTTCTACACGCGCCGAACATTGTGCAAAATGGCGGTAAAGTTCATAGAGCCGAACCCGAGGAACAGAAACTAACAAAATCAATAATATATGGAACCATACATCATCAATCAGACAGGCGAACAACTGCAATCAATTCTGAATAAAGCCATTATTAAAGCAGAGTTGCAGACAACGGAGGACGGCAATCAAGCAATACGCTTCACAGCCTCAGATGGTACTTCAATCTCCGTGACGCTCCCAGAATGGTCTAAACGCATTGAATACCTTTTGCAGAATACATATTACCTGCAAGAGGGCATCGGTTGCGCCGCATTCGACTACGCTATGTCGCTCGGAGACGTGCCAATTCAGAGCGAAGAGGTGACGCGGCAGGAAGGCGACAGCATTATTCTCGACACATCGGCAAATCGCTTTGTTTTGGAGCGGAGCGGAAAGTTCTATAACAAGTTCTTGTCAAACGGTCTAAGCCTTCAAGGCTGGGGCGTGTACGCCAGCAGCCGCCACACCTTCCTCAATAGGCAGGACAATTCATATTGGTATCGCAAATCGGACGGCACACTCACAAAAGGCAGCAGTACGTTCGTCATTCGCAACTGGCTTGATGAACTGCAAGGATACTGCGACTTTCAAGAAACGGAAATCACACAGCATGGTAGTCGCATCACGGGATTGGAAACGAAGATACAAGAACTCGGCGCTTTCGACACCTTTGCCGCGCTTTTCGCCCGTGCGGCGCAGTTTGACATCGCGAGCAACAACGCCATTTACCTGCTGCATGGTACATACAGGCAGGCGGACGGCATCTATCACGGCGTGCTTATCTTGCAAGAGG
>JBJEAY010000190.1:0-2854 GCA_051869575.1 Prevotella sp.
GGAAGTTCTCAGGGGAAAAACATACGTCTTTAACTCCCTTAACTCCCTTAACTCCTTTAACTCCCCATACCTGCGAAAGTTGAGTATGATATAACTGAGAATCTTATCTTGGCAGATTGAACGCCCTTGTCATCTCCGCCATTTCCTCCTGACTCATGCCGTCGGGCTCGAAACCCATGCACTTGGCGTTGATGTATATCTTGGCACTCTTCGACAACACGTCAATCTGGTCGAAGGCGTCCATCACGTCGAGACCCTTTGCAAACACTCCGTGCTTCTCCCACATCACCACGTCATATTCCTCAAGCTCCTTGAGAGTGCCGTCGGCAAGCTCCAAGCTTCCAGGCAGAGTGTAAGGCACGATGCCCAATCCTAACGGGCAGAACGCCTTAGTCTCGGGAATCATGCTCCACAGCAGGTTGCTCAGCACATCCTTGCCCATAAACTTCTTGCAGTGGCTCATCGAGATGAGTTCGATGGGGTGGGTGTGCACCGTGGCGTTGTATGCCATTCCCTTCTCAATCATCCTTGCGTGCACACTCAGATGACTTGGCAGTTCGGATGTGGGCATCACCGCATTGTCGGCAATGATGACATAGCTGGCGCAGTCGTCGAGAATGCGTATGATAGACCCGTTGTCCATCGGCCATCTTGCCAGGTCGCGCATGCGCTTGCCTGTTCCCTTACAATAGAAATACTGTCCGCTGAGTGCAGGCAGGGTTGTGCCTATCTGTATGACATCGCTGATGGCAGGCAAGTTTCTTATCTCGTCGTCAATCATCTTGGTCACATTCACCGTGATGTTGCCGCCGTTGCGCTCAGCCCAACCGTTTTGCCAGAGATATCCGGCCACCTCAGCTATCTTTTCGACCTCCCTCTTTAGGGCAGGCCGACCTTCGAGTACGCTTTTCATAATGTATTGTTTGTTTTCTTAATTATTTTATTGTTTCATTTTTCACGTTGCAAAATTACTATTTCCGCCCAATCCCCGACCTGCTCTTTTGATACAAATACATTGACTTTTGATATATTGCCAATTCCTTAACAATAGTTTTCACTCTTTGATATTTATTTGTGAAATAATTGCGTTATCTAAGCCGAATATTTGTAATTTTGCAGCGAAAAAACAAACGGAATAATTCAACATGAGACGATTTATTACATTCTTTTTGGCTATGATGGTATGCTCGGCATGGGCACAACCCCACTTTCCCTCACCCTCGCGCGAGTCGAAACCGGGATTGCGCTGGTGGTGGTTGGGGTCGGCTGTCGATAAGTCCAACCTCACTTGGTGTCTCTCCGAATATGCCAAGGCAGGGGTGGGTGCCGTGGAGATAACCCCCATCTATGGTGTGCAGGGCAATGATGCCAACGACATCCCCTATCTCTCGCCACGATGGATGGAGATGTTGCGCCATGTGGAGGCAGAGGGTGACCGCCTCGGCATAGAGACCGACATGGCCACAGGCACTGGATGGCCCTTCGGCGGTCCGTGGGTGCCTATCGACGAGGCAGCTTGCAAGGCCATCGTCGTCGATACCCTCGTCGCTCAGATGGTCAAGCCCGAGAGCATCGAGTTTGATATTCCCGCCAAGGAGAGGCAATATGCCAAGCTAAAACTATTGAGGTCATATCCCAAAACCGACGGTCTGCAGAGGGTGATAGCCCTGTATGAGAGTCGCACCCGTCAGATGGTGAAGCGGGCAGCTCCCGGAGGCGAGGGCTATGTTATTGACCATTTCGACTCCACCGCCGTGGCTCATTATCTGCAACATATCGAGAAGGCATTCGTGGAGAGCGGCACTCCCTTCCCCCACACCTTCTTTAATGACAGTTATGAGGTGTATGGCGCCAACTGGACCCCCTCGCTCCTCGACGAGTTTGCCCGTCGCCGTGGCTACCGTCTTGAGGACAGATTAGAGCAGTTTGTGGATGGCGACCCCCAGGTGGTGAGCGACTATCGCGAGACATTGGCTGATATGCTTCTTAATAATTTTACCCGCCAGTGGACCTCGTGGGCACATCGCCATGGAGCCATCACCCGCAATCAGGCCCATGGCTCGCCAGCCAACCTCATCGACTGCTATGCCGCCGTGGATATACCCGAGATAGAGGGATTCGGACTCACCGACTTCGGTATTCGTGGACTTCGTCGCGACGAGGGCAACACCCGTCCCAATTTCAGCGATCTCAGTATGCTGAAATATGCCCCCTCGGCAGCCCATGTCACCGGTAAGAGATACACCTCGAGCGAGACCTTCACTTGGCTCACCGAGCATTTCCGCACGTCGCTCAGTCAGATGAAGCCCGACCTCGACCTCATGTTCTGTGCTGGAGTCAACCACATGTTCTTCCATGGCACTGCCTATTCGCCCAAGGATGCCCCTTGGCCAGGATGGCGCTTCTATGCGTCGGTGGACATGAGCCCTAACAACAGTATTTGGCGCGATGCCCCGTCGCTGATGGCATATATCACCCGTTGTCAAACCTATCTGCAGTGGGGAGAGCCCGACAACGATTTCCTCGTCTATCTGCCTGTAAGGGACATGTGGCGCAACAACACGAAGAACTGGCTCATGATGTTCGACATCCACTCGATGGACAAGAAAGCCCCCGACTTCATCCGCACCATCCTCGACATCGATAAGGCAGGATTCGACTGCGACTATATCAGCGACAACCTTCTCCTCGCCACCTCATTGCGCGATGGCGTCGTCACCACTCAGGCAGGCACACGCTACAAGGGTATCATCATCCCCGAGGGCAGCGTCATGCCCAAGGAGGTAGCAGCCCATATTGAGGTTCTTCAACGCTCGGGTGCGAATGTGATTTACGGATGCGACAAGGTAGATCG
>JBJEAY010000191.1:0-2841 GCA_051869575.1 Prevotella sp.
GTAGACGGTATTTTTATCAGTTCTGACGATGTTAGTGATTATAGTGGTCAGACAGGTGGTCAGACAGGTGGTCAGACAGGTGGTCAGACAGGTGGTCAGACAGCTGTAGATACTACAATTGCAGAAGTTCTTCGACTCATAGAAGAGAATCCACAAATCACGAGAAAAGCTCTTTCTGAAACCATTGGCGTTGCGTCCAGTGCTATTCAAAAACATATCAACCGATTGAAGGCAGAAGGTACTATTCGTCGTGTAGGTGGTGATTATGGAGGTTATTGGGAAATCATTAAGTGATAGCAGGAACTTCTAATGGAGTCAAACCCATAGTAAGCCGTCAGTAACCCCCGTATTGCGAGTTTTTTCAAAAATGTTAGAGAAGTTTTCAAAATCTTGTAGGATTCTCCAAGATTCTTGGAATAAGTTCAAGAATCTTGGAAGTTAGCAATAACCATAAAAACATGTTAGTTTTTCCTCTATAATTGAACCAAAACACATTTTTTTTCATCATCAAATTGCAGATTTTCGTCTATTTATGCGAGTATCTGCAATTATTTATATATCTTTGTAGCCTGAAAGCGACAACTCTTATCTAAGATAATTCGCTCTTAAAAAACATAACCTCTGACGATAGCAGTGGAAGAAAAGGATTCTCAGTCTATCAAGACTGACGCTTCATTGTATAATGGGCGACCGACTGACACCGGCTCAATGTGTCACAGTGCTGAAGTTACATCCAGCACGCCCTCCATCCAAAAAAACAAGGATGGGGTGTCGGTAGAGAATGTCCATAAGCATAGTAAGCAATGGTTTGTATTGAGAGTGTCATACGGCAGGGTATTTAAAGCGAAGGAGATTATCGATGCCCGCAACGTAGAATGTTATGCCCCGATGCGTTATAAGCAGATTACGAAGCATGGCAAGAAGCACATTATCACCGAGCCTCTAATCCCGTCCTTCATTTTCGTCCACTCGCCACAGGAAGAAGTCGATGCAATGCTCCACGACAAAAACGTGAACTCCATCGAGTCACGTCCCCTGCTGAGTTATTACTACGACCACACTTCTTATCGACAGGACAATCCCGACCGAAATCCTCCCCTCATCATCCCCAACGAAGCCATGGACAACTTCATCAAGTTGACATCCATAAAGAACCCTCACATCATACCTGTCACTTCTGAGAACATCCAATACAAATTAGGAGACCATGTCATAGTAACAGAAGGTGATTTTGAAGGCATACAAGGCCGAGTGGCCCGGATAGCCGGACAGCAGCGAGTGATAGTAGAGCTGTTCAGCGGTTGCTTGGTGGCTACGGCGTATATACCGAAGGAGGCGATGAAACATATTATTTCCTAAATTACCACGACAATACAATTATTATGGATAAGGCACATCAAATTTTAAAGTCCGTATTTGGATATGACTCGTTCCGTCCTCTTCAGAAGGATATTATCGACCATATTATCACTGGAAAAGATGCCTTGGTATTGATGCCTACAGGTGGTGGAAAATCAATATGCTACCAAATACCTGCACTCATGCTTGATGGCGTGGCACTCGTAGTATCGCCACTTATATCCTTAATGAAGGATCAAGTGGATGCCCTACAAGCCAATGGCATTGCTGCAGAAGCCCTCAACAGCAGCAACGAGGAATATGTCAATAGAATCATTCGCACACGTTGCCAGAATGGTGAGATCAAGATTCTGTATATTTCTCCAGAGCGACTTATTACCGAAATTCCATGGCTACAGCAATTCGTTAAGATATCCATGATAGCCATCGACGAGGCACACTGCGTCTCACAATGGGGACATGATTTCCGACCAGAATACACTCAGTTGGGAGTGCTGAAGGATTATTTTCCCAGTGTTCCAAGAATAGCATTGACTGCAACAGCAGACAAGATTACCAAAGCAGACATTGTGGAGCAACTGCGTTTGAATAATCCCCGGATATTTATCAGTAGTTTTGACCGTCCCAACCTAAGTCTTGATGTACGCAAGGCATATAGAAAACGTGAGCGTTTACGTACAATTTTGGATGTCATAAACCGACATCCCAACGAAAGCGGCATTATTTATTGTCTGTCAAGAAAAGGTACGGAAGATTTGGCTGCCGACTTGAAATCCAAGGGTGTTGATGCTGGAATATATCATGCTGGATTATCATCAGAAGAAAGAACCCGAGTGCAAGATGATTTCATCAACGACCGTGTCCATGTGATATGTGCAACGGTTGCTTTTGGTATGGGCATAGACAAAAGTAACATACGCTTTGTCATACATTACAACCTGCCAAAGAGTATCGAGAGCTTCTATCAGGAAATCGGACGTGGAGGAAGGGATGGATTGCCAACTGAGACCATACTGTTTTACAACGTACAAGATTTGATTACACTCCGTGGATTTGCTGAAGAAAGCGGACAACGCGAAATAAACATTGAGAAACTGAACCGTATGCAAGAATACGCAGAGGCACAGGTATGCAGAAGACGTATTCTGTTGAATTATTTTGGCGAGATCAGCGAATGCAGTTGTGGTAATTGCGATGTGTGTAAGAATCCTCCACAACACTTCGACGGTTCCATTCTTGTACAAAAGGCATTGTCTGCCATCAAACGATGCAATGAGGAGATTGGTTTTACCATAGCGGTAGATGTATTGAAAGGTAGTTTTTCCCCCGCAGTCTTAGCAAAAGGCTACGATAAATTAAAGACATTCGGAGTGGGCCATGATATTCCTGCCAATGATTGGCAAACTTTCTTGCTGCAAATGCTACAAATGGGATATATAGAGATTGCTTACAATGAAGACAATCACCTCAAGGTAACTCCAT
>JBJEAY010000192.1:0-2838 GCA_051869575.1 Prevotella sp.
ATTTTCCCGATTTCATCGCTCCCTGTTCCCATGGAAGCATGTCAAATCCGATATAGTCAATCTCTGTCATATTACCTTTAATTAATGAGATGTTGATGTCATTCACGCCAAGTGGCGAATTCTTTACTTTCACTCTCACGTCGCGCCATGCGGACGACTTGGGAATATCTACCGTCGCCACGAGTTTTCCGCCTGCCTTAATGGATATGCGTGCAGGGGAGGCAGACTTAGCCCTAAGGACAACCTCGCTAACCGCCTCGCTGCCGAAGTCAACCCGATTGTAATCCACCGCTGCCCCTTTCTTGGGGAAAATGGTCTTCCAACCGTCAAAATATGCGGTTTCATCGAGGAAGGCGATGGTTGCTCCGCCTGATATACGGCTATAGCGGTCGATCTGTATCTTGGTGCGGGCGGATGTTACGCCTACGCCACGGAGTGTGGGAACGACAGGACGAATAGTGCCGTCGGCATTGAAGAAGAGAGAATCGCAGCGGACAGAACGCAGTTTGTCGAACGTGGGTGAATAGTCATTATGATGATAGAAGAGATACCACTGACCTTTGTATTCAACGATGGAATGGTGGTTTGTCCAGCATGCCACAGGAGATTCCTCCATAATGACACCCTTGAACTCAAACGGTCCCATAGGCGAGTCGCCCATGGCGTAGGCAAGGGTCTCGGTAGAGTCGCGCACCCATGGGAAGGTGTAGTAATATTTACCTTTGCGCTCGAAGACAAAGGGTCCTTCCTTGAATCCCTCGGGCAGGTTCTTCACTGGTTCGGGCTTGGAGTCGAGTTCCATCATGTTGTCCTTCAGGCGTGCCATCCACATACCCATTCCTGCCCAATAGATATACGACTTGCCATCCTTGGGGTCGATGAGCACACAGGGGTCGATGCCATTAAGGCCTTCGATAGGTCGCCACATCGGTTGGAATGGTCCTTCGGGATTGTTGGCTATTGCCACTCCCACGCCGAAGCCGTTCTTGTCGCCACGGGGAGCCGCGGGGAAGTAGAAGTAGTATCGCCCGTCCTTCTCCACGCAGTCGGGAGCCCACATGGCGTAGGAGTCGCGCTTCACCCATGGCACCTTGTTCTGGGTGACGATAACGCCGTGGTCGGTCCAGTCGGTGAGATTACCCGACGAGAAGACATGATAATCCTCCATCGAGAACCATTTCTTCTCTGGCTCGACAGGACTCACGATGTCGTGCGACGGATAGACATACATCCGTCCGTTGAACACTCGTGCCGTGGGGTCGGCGGAATATTGGTCGCGGATGATGGGGTTTTGCGCCATCACCATTGTGGTGGCGACCCCCATCAGAGCCATTGTAGTCAGTAGTTTTTTCATTTGCGGAAATTCCATTTTGAGTTATCGGAATTGAAATCATATTCAGCAAGAGTGGGAGTACTGTCGGCTACGGAGTAGATGCAATACTTGGTGTTGACGCCCTCGACACCGGGGATGGTCTTTGGCATGATGCGGAAAGTGCCGTCGGTGAGCTGCTCAATGCGCCATAGTTGATTGGACTCGCCCGTATATTCGGGAACGGTAGCCAATTCCTTGTCGGCAGTTGCTGCCAAGGCGCGATTGGTGCCCTCGATGGTGATCTTGAAATAGGGGTTGCTGAGATAGCCGCCTGCCTCGGGCACAGGAGTGATGGTCCAACGCTGATGCGGACGGAACATATTGTCGCCTGCTCTCACGGGGATATTGCCCTCGGGCCATGTCTGCCTCACGTCGTCGAGAGTCTGCGATGGAAGCGGTTTGGTGGGTTCGGTTGGATCTATCCTCCACCACATTCGTCGTTCCTGTTCTATGCGTACGAAATCGACTGCCAGCTCAAGTGCATATCCACGGCGTTCGGACTCGATGCTCATTGTGCCTCCCTCAAACTGCTCGCCTGCCACAGGCCAGTCGTTCTTCCACAACAGCGGACGAATGGCGAGCACACTGCGACCACTTCGCTCGAAGTCGGCCTCATAATGGAACGATGTCACCTCGACACCCTCGTCGATGACGGTGCGACCGAAATGTCCTGCTCCCACTGCTCTTCGTGATGCGGGAACGACCATCTTTCCGCCACCTTTTATCATGTCACGACCAACATTGTCGAGATAAGGTCCGGTGACTTGTCGCGAGCGTCCTGCCACGATATTATATGTAGAGTTAACGCCATCGCAGCAAGTGCCATGTGTGCCGAGGAGATAATACCATCCGTTGCGATAGATCAGGTCGGTGGCTTCGCAGTCAATGGCGATGTCCTTTTCCTTGTTGCCCTCAACGCGCTTGCCTGTCTTGGGGTCGATCTCAATGAGTCGGATGAATCCGAAGTATGTGCCGTAGGACACCCATAGCCTGCCCGTAGTGGGGTCGAGCAGCAACCCGGGGTCGATAGCATCGTTGTCCTCAAGGTCGGCAGAGCGAACCACCTCGATAGCCTCCGAGAACTTGAAGTCGGGGGATTTGGGGTCGAGGGTCTTGTTCCACATGGTATAGATGACACCACTGTGACCGCCTCCAAGACCGCCTCCCGTGGCACCATATATAATAAGGTATCTGTCGCCTATCTTGATTGCATCGGGGGCTGCACCTCCACCAGGTCGCTCTGCCCCACCCATCCAAGTCCATCCGTCCTCGGAGATAAGTCCACCGCCTCCGGTGCCGAATGTATAGTATTTGCCGTCACATTCGGCAATCGTAGAGGGGTCGTGAATCCATGGCTGACCAATCTGCGCCTTTGCCATAGTAGTGGCAAGCGTCATGGCTGCCATTACTGCTATTGTCTTGCTTCTCATCTTACTCTTATATTCTTTACAGGATTACCTTTCGCG
>JBJEAY010000193.1:0-2835 GCA_051869575.1 Prevotella sp.
AGTTTTTCTGTATTCATCTGTCATTGAAGCCATCAAGCGCAAGGAGAATATCCTGCCTATGCTCGAACGCTCGCTGAAGAAGATAGAAGACAGTACCATCGGGCATGACAGTGAAGAAGATTTCGGAGGACTATTCTCAGACATTGACCTCGCTTCACCTAAGTTGGGCAAGACTGCCGACGACAAGAATACGCTTATCAGCAATGTGCTGCTGGCACTCGATGACATCGACTTCGAACTGAGCGAGGCATCCGATATTGACATTCTCGGTGATGCCTACGAATACATGATTGGTCAGTTTGCTGCAGGTGCTGGAAAGAAAGCCGGTGAATTTTATACTCCGCAGGAGGTGAGCCAGATACTTGCTGACATCGTCACAACTGGAAAGACCCGACTGAAAAATGTATATGACCCGACTTGTGGTTCCGGCTCGCTGCTGCTCCGCACGGCACGCAATGGCAAGGCGGATTTGATATATGGTCAGGAAAAGAACCCTACAACTTTTAACCTTGCACGAATGAACATGCTGCTGCATGGCGTGAAATTCAGCGATTTCTGCATAGAGAATGGCGATACGCTCGAAGCCGATGCCTTCTCCGAGGAGCAGTTTGATGCCGTGGTAGCCAATCCTCCTTTCTCTGCCGAATGGAGTGCAGCAGAAAAGTTCAACAACGATGATCGTTTCAGCAAGGCAGGTCGCCTCGCACCACGCAAGACTGCTGACTACGCTTTTATCCTTCACATGATTTACCATCTGAACGAGGGTGGCACAATGGCTTGTGTGGCTCCCCACGGTGTGCTATTCCGTGGCAATGCCGAGGGTGTCATCCGTCGTTTCCTCATCGAGAAGAAGAACTACATTGATGCCATCATCGGACTGCCAGCCAACATCTTCTACGGCACAAGCATCCCGACTTGCATCCTTGTGATGAAGAAATGCCGCAAGGAAGACGACAATATCCTGTTTATCGATGCCAGCAAGGAGTTTGAGAAGGTTAAGACACAGAACAAGCTCCGTCAGCAGCACATCCAGAAGATAGTCGATACCTATCGGGAGCGCAAGGAAATAGAGAAATACAGCCACCTTGCCACCTTGCAGGAGGTTGCCGACAACGACTACAACCTCAATATTCCTCGCTATGTCGATACCTTTGAGGAAGAAGAACCCATCGACATCAAGGCTGTCATGGCTGAAATCAAGGAACTGGAAGCCAAACGTGCCGAGTTGGACAAGGAAATTGAAGGGTATCTTAAGGTGTTAGGTATTAGTGATTAGTGATTAAGTATTAGATTAGTGATTATGAAACAAAGTATATTGAAAGATAAGAGTAAGGGGTTTGCTTTACGGGTTATACGCCTGTATAAATATTTGTGTGAGGAGAAGAAGGAGTATGTTCTCTCCAAGCAGTTGCTGCGTAGTGGCACAAGTATCGGTGCAAATATCGCAGAAGCTTTCTATGGTCAAAGTGAAGCTGATTTTGTGTCAAAACTATCTATAGCTCAGAAAGAGGCAGGCGAGACAATATATTGGTTGGAACTCCTCCATGAAAGCGAATACTTAAAACAAAACGAATACGACAGTATACATGGTGATGCCGAGGAACTGATAAAGTTATTAACTTCCTCAATAAAAACCGTGAAAGAAAAATCACGGCAACCAAACTTAATCACTAATCACTAAAACATAATACATAAAATGAAGATGGCAAGCAATAGCGACTTCAAGAGTTGGGTGTCGCAATTGAAGCAAGATATTCGTAGTGCGCAAATAAGGGCAGCAATCAAGGTGAATACAGAATTGCTCCGCCTTTATTGGCGCATGGGTGCTGACATTTGTGAGAAGCAGAAATCTGCCTCTTGGGGAGACGGATGGCTTAAAGAACTAAGCCGAGAACTTATAACTGAATTTCCAGATATAAAAGGGTTCTCGTATCGCAATCTAAGATACATTCGTCAGTGGTATGAGTTTTATTATCAACAGTTTATAATTTGGCAACAACCTGTTGCCAAATTAGACAATGATATGAGGCAACAAGCTGTTGCCCAAATCAGCGAGGACGTTTTCTTCTCTGTTCCATGGGGACATCATTTGTATATCATATCGCAGTGCAAGGATGTTGACCGTGCCGTGTTCTACCTGAAGCAGACCGTTGAAAATGGTTGGAGTCGTGCTGTATTACTTAATTATCTTGATACCAATCTGTATGAGCGACAGGGAAAGGCCGTGAATAATTTCAACAGACTCTTGGCTAACCCTCAAAGTGAGCTGGCTGCTCAAACATTGAAAGACCCATATAACTTCGATTTCCTCACGCTTGACTGTGAATATCGAGAACGGGAGTTAGAACAAGCACTTACCCACAACGTCACACGTTTCTTGCTTGAATTAGGTACTGGCTTTGCCTATGTCGGGAGTCAAGTTCCATTGCAAGTGGGAGAAGACACCGTATATCCTGATTTGCTTTTTTATCATTTGGAGCTTCGCTGTTATGTGGTCGTAGAGTTGAAGGTCACAAAATTCAAAGGGGAGCATTTGGGGCAATTAGGAGTGTATGTGAGTGCAGTCAATCACATCAAGAAGAAACCTACTGATAATCCCACTATCGGATTGCTCATTTGCAAGACGAAGAATAACGTGATGGCACAGTATGCCCTTGAATCGACAAATCAGCCGATAGGAATCTCTGAATATCAGCTGTCAAAGCTTATGCCAGAGAATATACAAAGCCAATTGCCTACTATTGAAGATATAGAGGCCACGCTTTCTGATAATCACGACAGTGCAGATTCTTGAAATCACAATATGTGACATCAAGTTATATATGTGTAAATAGA
>JBJEAY010000194.1:0-2834 GCA_051869575.1 Prevotella sp.
CCCAGTACCAACGGATGGCTGCCAAGGCAAGATCGGCAAATGGCAATCTGTCGTTCGGATTGAGGGTGAATCCCGAATATTCCGAGATTTCCACCTTATTATATAACCCGTGCGCGCCCGGGACAAGATTCGGTGTCTCTGCCGACAAATTGCCCGTGACGCTTCCTGCCGACATCGAGGGATTTCATTGCCATTGCCATTGCGAGAGCGGGTCGGATGTGTTCCAACGCACACTTGTCCATATTGAGGACAAGTTCTCCAAGTGGTTTCCCCAACTTAAATGGATAAACTTCGGCGGAGGTCACCTCATGACACGCGATGACTATGACGTCGAACTGCTCGTCTCTATGCTCAAGGAATTCCATAAGCGGTATCCTTGGCTCAAGGTCATCCTCGAACCAGGCAGTGCCTTTGCATGGCAAACCGGAGTCTTGGTGGCACAGGTTGTGGACATCGTTGAGGACAAGAATATCAAAACAGCAATTCTTGATGTCAGTTTCACTTGCCACATGCCCGACTGTCTTGAGATGCCATATCAACCCGAAGTGAGAGGAGCAGAGTCGGTGGAGATGGAGCGTGCCACTGAAAAAAATACTTACCGTCTTGGCGGCAACAGTTGCCTTTCTGGAGATTTTATGGGTTCCTGGCGCTTTGACCATCCGCTCGAAATAGGAGAAAAGCTGATTTTCGAGGATATGATTCATTACACAACAGTAAAGACAAACATGTTTAATGGTATCACTCATCCTGCAATTTCTATGCTAAAAAGTGATGGAAAACTGCAAAAAATGCGCGTTTTTGGCTACTCAGACTATAAAAATCGCATGAATTAACAGATTTTTGCAAAAAAAGAGCGAGAAAAGTTTGGAGATTAGAAAAAAAGCAGTACCTTTGCAACCGCAATCGAGAGAGATGCTCCTGATGAGGGATTTAAAAGCGGAAATAGCTCAGTTGGTAGAGCACAACCTTGCCAAGGTTGGGGTCGCGGGTCCGAGTCCCGTTTTCCGCTCTTTTTCTCCTTTTTGAAAAACAAGCAATTTTTTATTTATGAATTTATATCTAAGATACTTTGATAGCGAAATATTGGTTCATACCGTAGATGAAGCAATAGACTTTCTTTCAGGAATAGAAGAAATAGGAATGGATGCCGCTTTGGAACAAGACATACGCCAGTATGCCGAAAGCGATATTTATTATCCAAAGCGTTACAAGATTCGCCCGCGTGTTTATTTCATTGTCATCAAGACCGAGGCTGCCACTATGGAGGACTTCAAGAACAAGAAGGCTCTGCGCACTCCCTCCGAGAATGGTGACAAACCGCAGATAGCTCCCGTTCTTGCACGACTCAACGAACAGCGTGAGGGCTGGTATGAGGGAATTGTTGATTTCAAGCGCGTACTCCTCGTTCCCGGCACTGGCAAGTTTGAATATTGCGACACTCGCTTTGTGGCGCGGTGCAAGGCTATGTCGGGTATGGATTGCTACAACCGCATCATCGACAACCTGCGTCAGAGGGTTGACCCCCGCAGTCAGTTCCCCTCACCTAAGGGAAAGAATTTCCAGTTTGAGTATCTCGGAGCATTTTAATTCAATAGCGATATGAATAAGGTTATGCTAATAGGATATGTTGGCAAGGATCCGGAAGTGCAGTATGTTGACTCCGACACTCCTGTTGCCCGATTGTCGCTTGCCACATCCGAAAGGGGATACACCCTGCCCAACGGCACTCAAGTGCCGCAACGCACCGATTGGCATACCATCATTTTATGGAGAAAGTTGGCCAAGACCGTAGAGGAGTATGTCCACAAGGGCGACCACCTCTATATCGAGGGCCGGCTCCGTTATTCTGCCTATAACGACAAAGAGGGCGTAAGGCGCACCACCACCGAGATATGGGCTGAGAATATGGAGATGTTATCACCTAAAAGTTAATGTTTTGATACCGTTAGACATAGTACATTCCTTTGAGCAAGTGCAGTTGCTCACTCCCACCTTGGGAGCAATTATATCAGGTGTTTTGGCACTTCTGCTCTTGGTTGTGTCGGGATTCGCCTCTGGTTCTGAGATTGCCATTTTTTCATTGAGCCCTAATGACGTGAGCGAACTCGAAGAAGGTAAATCCGATGCCGACAGCAAGATTTTGGAGTTACGTGAGGATTCAGAGCGCACCCTCGCCACTATTCTCATCACCAACAACTTGGTGAATGTGACTATTATCATGCTCTGCAACTATTTCTTCGCACATGTCATCGACTTCGGACGTGCCTATTGGTTGCAGTTCATTTGTCTCACCATTCTCCTTACTTTCCTTTTGCTCCTCTTTGGCGAGATTATGCCCAAGGTCTATTCCGCCCACAATCCGGTTGACTTCTGCCGCAAGGTGGTTGGACCTATTTGCATGTGCCGTCGTCTTTTCTATCCCTTTTCCTCAATACTCATTCGTTCGGGTATTCTTGCTGAGAAGGTTGTGCAGAAGGAGAGTCATGTGCTCAGTGTGGATGACTTGGAGCAGGCACTCGAACTGACCGACAAGGATGAAATCAAGGATGAAAAGAACATATTGGAGAGCATCGTGAGATTTGGCGATGAGACTGCCAAGGAGGTTATGACCAGTCGTCAGGACGTGACAGTGCTCGACATGCACTCCCCCTTCCCCGACGTACTCAAATGTATCGTTGAGAACAATTATTCGCGCATTCCCATATATCAGGACAGTATCGACAATATCCGTGGCATACTCTATATCAAGGACCTGCTGCCTCATCTCGGCAAACCATCCACATTCCGTTGGCAGTCGCTCATACGTCCGCCATATTTCGTCCCCGAGACAAAGA
>JBJEAY010000195.1:0-2833 GCA_051869575.1 Prevotella sp.
CATTGGCATCGCGATAGAGATCAAATGCCGAGTAATGGTCAATCATGTCCTGGCCCACCTGGCCTGGAAGTGTGATAGGAAGTGTAGGTGCAAGATAGAGGGCTGAACCAAGTGGCGAACCCCATGTTGAGTTGGCATCGATGCCTGTGTTGTGTACACGCATATAAGAAAGGTTGGTGTGCAGTTCCAGTTTGTTGAGGAACGAGCGCTCCTTACTTGCGTCGAGCAGTGTGAACGAGTTGTTGGCACGCAATGTAAGACGGTCATAGTTTGACTGTCCGTAGTTACCACCTACGATACCTTCCTGAGAGAAATAACCAGCAGAGAAATAGTAATTCACTTTCTCCGAAGCACCACTTACTGAAACGTCGTGCTGCACGATAGGAGCATTGTCGTTGAAGAGGGCTTCCTGCCAATCAGTACCAAAACCTGTAATCTTGTTGCCATTGACATCTGTGATGTTGTATGGATCGGCAAGGTTTGCCATCTCTGCGGGGAGAGTCTGCTTACCGTTGATGTACTTCTCGTTCATCAACACGGCATAGTCGGTAGCTCCAGTCACGTCGCGCTTCTTCCATGCGCTCTGCCAACCATAAGAGAAATTGTAATTGATGGATGCCTTGCCAAGCTTACCCTTCTTGGTGGTAACGAGGATTACACCGTTGGCGGCTCTCGCTCCGTAGATGGCACCTGAGGCAGCATCCTTGAGCACTTCCATCGACTCAATGTCGGCGGGATTCACTGATTCCATACCATCCTGGTCGGTTGGCATACCGTCGATGATGTAAAGTGGTTCGGAGTTGTTGATAGTACCAATACCACGCACGCGAATCATTGACTTAGAGCCTGGCTGACCCGAAGCTGATGTCACATTCACACCGGCTGCCATTCCCTTCAGGGCATCGTCGGCACGAAGGCGAGTCTTGCCTTCAAGGTCATCAGCACTTACCTTGGCAATAGAAGCAGTAACCACCGACTTCTTTTGCACTCCATAACCGATGACAACCACGTTGTCAAGCACCTGAGCATCCTCCTGCAGGGTAATGTTCATGTTCTCCTTAGCCTTCACCTCCTGCGACTTGTATCCGATATAGGACACCACGAGAGTAGTGCCGGGAGCGGTTGATACACTAAACTTGCCGTCGATGTCGGTTACAGAACCATTCGACGACCCCTTTTCCACTACTGACGCACCGATGACCGGTTCGCCCAGGGCATCTTTAACGATACCCGTGAACAGCTGTTTCTGAGCCATTGCCGGGATTGTCATCAACAATGCCAGCAAAAACATAAGATACCTTGTTCTTTTCATACTTCTGTTTTTAATTATTGTATTAAAATAAGTTTTTCTCTTTGGCCTTTATAGCCGTTTGACTGTTTGACGGTGCAAAGTTAAGACTTTTTTAATTCAATTATCCAGAAGCATCTAAAAAAAGTGGATGATTTTCTATTCTGTTTTTAGTTAAGTGATTGTGTATCAATAAATACACCTCTATAGAGTCCTAAATAAAAAGTGGACTCGATATAGAGGTGTATTATTTACATTTAATCTATATTTCATTATAAATCATGGTCAGTCATCGCTGCTACACATGAATCCGACCATACATTTTCGGCTGTCTCTATCATATCTATTATGGTATATACAGGAAGTATTATTCCCATAATTGCAACCGGGGCACCTATGCCTGTCATAAGCGAGAGGGTGAGGAAGAAGCAACCCATTGGCACACCTGCATTGCCTATGGCTGACACCACTGAGAGGAGAAGCCAGAGGAGCATGGTGGGAATGGTGAGCTCGATACCACCGTTCTGCATGACAAACAATGATGTCACAAGGATGAATGCCGCACAGCCGTTCATGTTGATGGTGGTGCAGATGGGCAAGACGAAACGTGCCACCTTTGAACTCACACCGAGTCGCCTTTCTGCCGTTTCCATCGTAACGGGCAATGTTGCTGCGGAACTCTTGGTGAACAGTGCCATGAGTACGGCTGGTGTCATCTTACCAAGTGTTCGCAACGGATTGATACCACGCGAAAGCAGGAATAGTGGCAGAACGACGAAGAACTGTATGCAGTTGCCGCCTAATATCACAAGGATATACTTGCCGAGGGAGTCGGCTGCAACTCCTGCCGAAACCTGTGCCGCAAGTTGCTCGGCAAAGGCAAGAATACCAAGAGGCAATGTCCAGATAAGCCAATGAATAAGTTTGAAAAGTAGTTCCTGCAATCCTTGCAGTCCCTTGATGACAATCTCAACACCCTCTGTGCGCTTCATCTTTGCCAATGCCATACCCACGGCAAAGGCAATAAGAATAAGCGAAAGAACATTGCCCTCAAGAAAGGGGCGCACTATATTATTTGGCACTACAGACAGAAAGTGTTCCTTGTAGGACATTTGCGAGTACTCAGAGATTTCAGATAATTCGGATGAAGTACCGACAATGCCTTCGGGAAGATTTCCAGGAGCCACGATGATATAGAGCAAAAGACCTACTGCCGCAGCTGAGACTGTGGTGAGTATTGTATATTTGAGTGCAGTACGGAAGATGCGTCCCGAATCGCTCTGCGCTCCGAGCGAGGCGAGCGTAGTGATGACGGCAAGTACGATTGTCGGCACGGCGAGCAGTTGGAACAATCGTGTATAAACACTCGCTATAAAATTCATCACCTCGTCAATCCAACCTATGGCAGGCAGGCCCAATGCCACTCCAATCACCAATGCGCCAATCCACAGCATCATCTGTCGCTGTTGTCCCTTTGCGGACTTACTCTTTGTTGTCATGTCTTTATCCATATATTTATATTAATATGAAAAACAGCGGCACTGC
>JBJEAY010000196.1:0-2833 GCA_051869575.1 Prevotella sp.
ATCCACTCGCGGGCAGCTTCCTTGTATTCCTCAGAAGCCTTGTCGCTCTCAATCATCTTGTTGAGCAACTGTACAATGCGCTCCTTCATCTTCTTGTTACCGAGCACCATACCGAGACCGAACTCGCAGAAGTCCTCGAACAGAGAGTTGTCGAAGGCAGGACCCTGACCCTTGGCGTTGGTGGTGTAAGGAGTAGAAGGAATAGAAGCTGAGTAGATTGAAGAACAACCTGTGGCGTTGGCGATAATCTCGCGGTCGCCGAAGAGCTGAGAAATCAGTTTGACGTAAGGAGTCTCACCGCAACCAGAGCAAGCGCCTGAGAACTCGAACAGAGGCTGTGCGAACTGAGAGTTCTTGACGTTCATCTTGATGTCAACGAGATCCTGCTTGCTGGTAACCTTCTTGGTGAGGTAGGTCCAGTTGGCTGCTTCCTTCTGCATATCAGCGTTGTCGGGATTGAACGGAACCATGGTGAGGGCCTTACCGAGCTTAGGATTGCCCGGGCAGACGTCAGCACAGTTGCCGCATCCGAGACAGTCGAGAACAGAAGGCTCGATAACGAAGTGCATGCCCTTCATGGCAGCAGGAGCCTTCATCTCGAGAGACTCGCCCTGATAGCCGCCTGCAAGCTCCTCGTCGGTCATAACGAACGGACGGATGGCTGCGTGAGGACAAACATAAGAACACTTGTTACACTGGATACAGTTGGCGGGGTTCCAAGCAGGAACGAATGCCTCTACACCACGCTTCTCATACTGGGCGGTACCGGTCATCCATGTACCATCGACAGTGTCGTGCTTAACGAAGTCAGACACCTTCAGCAGGTCGCCTGCCTGAGCGTTGATAGGACGAACAAGCTCCTTAACGAATGCGGGTGCGTCGTCCTCCTTGACAGCGTCGTCGGGAAGGTTAGCCCATGCGGGGTCAACAGCGAGCACCTTGTACTCACCACCGCGGTCAACGGCTGCATAGTTCATGTTGACAACGTCCTCACCCTTCTTGCCGTAAGACTTCACGATGAACTTCTTCATCTGCTCGATGGCAAGGTCAACGGGGATAACCTCGGAGATGCGGAAGAATGCCGACTGGAGGATGGTGTTGGTGCGGTTGCCCAGACCAATCTCCTGTGCAATCTTGGTGGCGTTGATATAATATACCTTGATATTCTTCTGGGCGAACACGCGCTTCACCTTGTTAGGAATGAAGTTGATGAGCTCCTCGCCGTCGAAGATAGTGTTCAGAAGGAACGAACCGTTCTGGCGGATACCACGTGTGACGTCGTACATGTGCAGGTAAGCCTGTACGTGGCAAGCCACGAAGTTAGGTGTGGTGATCTGATAGGTAGAGCGGATAGGCTCGTCGCCGAAACGGAGGTGAGAGCAAGTGAAACCACCCGACTTCTTAGAGTCGTAAGAGAAGTAAGCCTGGCAGTGCTTGTCGGTGTTCTCACCGATAATCTTAACAGAGTTCTTGTTGGCACCAACAGTACCGTCGGCACCCAGACCGAAGAACTTGCACTCCTGGATTGACTGTCCACCGAGAGCCATCTCCTCAACCTCAGGCAGAGAGGTGAAGGTAACGTCGTCAACGATACCAACAGTGAAGTGGTTCTTTGGCTCGGGCAACTCAAGGTTGTTGAATACAGAGATAATCTTGGCAGGAGTAACGTCGGAAGAACCCAGACCGTAGCGACCGCCAACGATGAGAGGACGGTTCTCCACGTCGTAGAATGCGCTCTTGACATCGAGATACAGAGGCTCGCCCTCAGCTCCCGGCTCCTTGGTGCGGTCGAGCACGGCAATGCGCTTGCAGCTCTTAGGAACAGCAGCGAGGAGGTGCTTGACAGAGAACGGACGATAGAGGTGAACGCTCACCATACCAACCTTCTTGCCCTCCTTGAGCAGATGGTCGATAGCCTCGCGGGCAGCCTCGGTGGCAGAACCCATGAGGATGATTACGTTCTCGGCATCCTCAGCTCCATAGTAGTTGAAGAGGTGATACTCACGACCGGTGATCTCAGAGATCTTGCCAAGGTAGTACTCAACAACCTCGGGCACCTTGTCGTAGTACTTGTTGCAAGCCTCACGATGGGTGAAGAAGGTCTCGGGGTTCTCGGCTGTACCGCGGGTGACAGGACGCTCAGGAGAAAGAGCACGGTCGCGGAATGCCTTGATATCTGCGGGGTCAACAAGCGGACGGATATCCTCCTGGTCCATAACCTCAATCTTGTGATACTCGTGAGAGGTGCGGAATCCGTCGAAGAAGTTCACGAAGGGCACCCAAGTCTTAAGAGTAGCGAGGTGAGGCACGGCTGTGAGGTCCATAACCTCCTGTACAGAACCAGAGCAGAACATGGCAAAACCGGTCTGGCGGCAAGCCATAACGTCCATGTGGTCACCGAAGATACAGAGAGAGTGAGAAGCCAAGGTACGTGCCGACACGTCGAACACGCAAGGCAGCAGCTCACCTGCAATCTTGTACATGTTAGGAATCATGAGCAGCAGACCCTGCGATGCTGTGAAGGTGGTGGTGAGAGCACCAGCCTGCAGCGAACCGTGAACGGCACCGGCGGCACCGCCCTCTGACTGCATTTCCTGTACACTGACTGTCTGTCCCCAGAGGTTCTTTCTGGTGCGGGCAGACCACTCGTCAACATGCTCCGCCATTGGAGATGACGGTGTGATAGGGTAGATGGCAGCTACTTCTGAGAACATATAGCTCACGTGAGCAGCAGCCTCATTACCATCACAAGTGATAAATTTCTTTTCTTTTGCCATTTTTATTTATAGATAAATTAAATGATTAATATCCAATATTTTAATTCTTTAATTCT
>JBJEAY010000197.1:0-2821 GCA_051869575.1 Prevotella sp.
AAGACAAACTAAGGATTTTAGCCCATAAACTAAATCTCGCCAATGTATCGTTTGAAGGCAGGCAACAATCAGAACCTTACTACGAAAAGGCAGCGCTCTTCATGATGACCAGTGCTGTGGAGGGGTGGGGACTGACACTCACAGAATCAATGCAAAGAGGTGTTGTGCCAATAGTCTTTAATAGTTATCCGGCTTTAAGGGACATTATTTCTGATGGGTATAATGGTTGTGTCGTGCCCAATAACAATCTTGACACTTATGCCGACTGCATGATGGAACTGATGGAGAATAAAGAAAAACGTGAAAATATTGCGCGTAATGCCCTGAAAAGTTGTAAACGATTCGAGCCGGAAAAAGTAATTCGCAAATGGATTGAACTAATAGATTCTCTATAACAATGAAAGTACTTTGGGTAAGCCTTGTGGAGTTTCCGCCTCTCAGCGCGCAACTTGGGAAACCGGTTCCGGCGCATTGCGGCTGGCTATATTCCTCTGCCAAGGCTTTATTACAGAATATGCCCGACTGCGAGTTGGGAGTCATCGTGTATTCCTATGGAAAGACGTTCGAGGAATACGAGGTGGAAGGCATCACCTACTATATGGTACCCACTAAAAATATGGCCAAAACCGACAAACGCCAGGTTGAGTCCTGCCGTAAGGCTTTGAAACGGTTTTCGCCCGACCTCATTCATATCCATGGTACAGAACACTCGCTTGCCAAGGCTGTTTGTCTCGCCAATGAGGGGAAAGTGAAAACGGTTGCCAATATCCAAGGATTGGCAGGCTCTTTAGTGCGTTATGCCGATGGAGGGCTCTCTTTGTGGGACAAAGTCACCAATATCACGCCTCTCGATTTCTATCGTGGAACATTCCTGCTGAACGCAAAGAGAAACCTTCGCTATCGTACGGAATGCGAGAACTATGTCATCACGCATATTTCTGACATCATTGGCCGTACCCGGTGGGATCGCGATCATGCCCTAACGGTTAATCCGCATCTGAACTACCACTTCATGAATGAAACCCTGAGAGACTCATTCTATGAAACGCCTATCTGGCAGCCTGATAAATGCAAGAAACATACAATCTTCGTCAGCAATAGCAGCGCACCGCTGAAAGGGGCGCATCAGATGCTGAAGGCGCTACCTATTATCTTGAAACAATATCCTGATACGGTGGTGAAATTCTGCGGAAGCAGTGTGATGAACAATGACTTCAAGTCCATGCTTCATTTCCAAGGTTATCATCTGTACTTGCGAAGATTAGTAAAAAGTATAGGCGTTCAAAACCACGTAGAATTCTTAGGTACGTTGAGCGAAGAAGAAATGAAGCGGTCTTTCCTTGACGCTCATGTATATGTGATGCCCAGTGCCATAGAAAATTCTCCCAACAGCCTCTGCGAAGCACAGATTTTGGGTGTTCCTGTCGTGGCAAGCTATTGCGGAGGCACTCCTACGCTGGTGAACGATGGACAAACTGGCTATTTATACCGCTTTGAGGAAGTTGAGATGCTGGCTCAGAGGGTTGTGGAACTCTTTGCAAAAGATGAGGTGTCCCTATCTGCCTTGTCGGAGAGAGAACGCAACGCGGCTCTCATGCGACATGACAGGAAGGAGAATGCCCGCCGACTTATTGATATATATTATAACTTGATGAGATGAGTATATTCAGTACAATAAAACCATATTTGAAGTTCAGGCTCTTCCTGTTCTTCTTTGCATTCATTGCCGGATGGCCTTGTGTGTTTTACTTGATGGGGTGGCTGCCTCATTATACCACAAACTATGTCGCTCTATTTATAGTTGCCGGCTTTTTTGCCTTGTCAAAACGCGCGTTTACTTTGCCCAAGCCTATTAGGGATATTTTCTTCATACAAATCTTCTGCTGGATTTTTTATGGATTGTGCTATCAAGACACATCTTATATCACGCGTATAGTATTGCTGAGTACAACTTATCTGCTGCTGGCAATACAAATGCGCTACCGTGATAAATTTGAATTGCAAAAAACTTATTGCTTTTGGGTCACTTTCCAAGTGGTGGCTGGTGCGATAGGGTTCCTGTTGGTTCTATTGGGCGTGCTCCATCCATTTTTTGAGTTTGCAGAAATGGACGGAAGACCGGGATACTTTTTCGGCCTTTTCACAACGAACACCTATTTCGGCGGATTAATCAGAAACGCCGGTTTTTACGACGAGCCTGGGGCACTTGCTTTCTGGGGCATGAATGCCTTGTTGATGAATAAACTGTTTGTCGGCAACAAACGAATAGAGCAGCTGTTGCTGTTGGGCTTGATTTCCACATTGTCTGTGGCCTACTTTATTCAGGTCGCATTCTATCTGTATTTCTTTTTTGGAAAACAGCGAAAGCGCATGCTGGTATTACTGGTAACAGGTGTGATAATGTTGAAGGTACTTGGGTCTGTTGATGAGGCTTTTATAGACGCTTCCTTTGGAAGATTGGAATACAATGAGGAAACTGGAACCATAGAAGGGGATAACCGTTCTGCACTAATGGAACGCTGCTGGAAAATCTTCTTGACAAGTCCTGTTTTCGGTGTCGGAGCAGAGAATCTTGCAACGAATGTTAGCAAGCAGGAAGGTTTTGTTGGTGGCAATTTCTTTTCCAGTTGGGCCGCAGACGGTATTGTCGGTGTTCTGTGTGCCTATTTACCTTTATTTTGTCTGTTTAGATTGGGAAGGGGAGATAAACGAATACGAGGAGTTGTGCTTATACTTCTATTAGGCTATTTGCAACGTCCTTATACGGATACGCAGTTGCTCTATCCATTGGTCCAATACTCTTTGCTATTGGGTTGCTTCC
>JBJEAY010000198.1:0-2815 GCA_051869575.1 Prevotella sp.
TCTTTTTCCTAAAAATGTGGGGGAAATCCCTATAATAGCATTCAGCGCTTCCTTCCTTTATGAGGTCTGTTCTCTTTTGCGGCTTTCTTTTCTTTCTTGGGCTGCTCCACGGGTTGTTCATCTTCAATACCCATATATACGGGAGTGAATGTGAAATCAGTCTTTGTAATATAGCGAACGTCATATCCGCCCTTTGCCTTGATGGTATATGTATCTTTTAGTTTCTTGAGCTTTTTCTCGGCTTGTTTTTGGTCTTTGCCAAACAACACCACGCAAGTGCGGTTGGGCATATTTAATAAGTTGAAATAGCCCTTTAGCTGTGAGGAATATTGCTCACGACCCAACAAAAACTGTGTTTTAGAGTCAATCCATGTGCTGTCCACCTTCTGAATGTCGGTGAAATACACGGTTGAGTCGGCAAACGAGGCAGAGAAGCCAAAAAGGTATCTTGGAGCAACCTTACCCTTGGCGTTGACCTGCAATGCCAATCCTGAACATAATAATATCAGTGCCGCAATGGCAATCTTAATGCAATTTTTCATTTATTCAATTTTATATTCTTAATGTCATTTATGATAATCTTTATGACTAACCTCCGAGATATGCTTTCAGAACATTGCTGTTCGAACTGTTTCGCAACTTGCGTATTGCCTTTTCCCTTATTTGTCTTACGCGTTCGCGTGTCAGTCCGTATCTCGCACCTATCTCCTCAAGTGTTTTCTCTTGGGTGTCGATGCCATAGAAGTCCTTTATCACCAGTCTTTCGCGCTCCTTTAGCGTGCCAAGCACCTTTCGCAGTTCCTCGCGCAGCGATTCCAGAAGCAGTTCGTTATCAACGGTAGGAGCATTGGTGTCTGCCATCACATCGAGCATACTGCCGCCGTCATCATCCGAAAATGGGGCATCCACCGACACGTGGCGTGTGTTAGCCTTGAGTGCGTCGTCCACCTTTTCCTCGGGAATATCTGTGCTTGCGGCTATTTCCTCAACAGACGGGCGTCGCTCGAATTCCTGCTCAAACTTGTTGAGAGCTTTATTAATCTTGTTTACCGAGCCAACCTGGTTGAGTGGTAATCTCACAATGCGGCTCTGTTCGGCTATGGCCTGGAGGATGCTCTGTCTGATCCACCAGACGGCATAGGATATGAACTTAAATCCTCGTGTCTCGTCAAATTTCTCAGCAGCCTTAATCAATCCAACGTTTCCCTCGTTGATGAGGTCGGGGAGCGTGAGCCCCTGGTTCTGGTATTGCTTTGCCACTGACACGACAAATCTGAGATTGGCTTTTGTCAACCTTTCGAGCGCCTTGCGGTCACCCTTGCGTATTTGCTGGGCGAGTTCCACTTCCTCGTCCACTGTCAAGAGCTCTTCTTTTCCGATTTCCTGTAGGTATTTCTCTAAAGAAGCACTCTCGCGGTTGGTGATTGATTTGATAATCTTCAGTTGTCTCATCTTCGGCTACTATTTAGTTATAGGAATACTGGCTTTTTGAGCCTATCAAATGCAAAACTATAACAAAAAAACGGAAACACCAAAGGAGTGCTCCGTTTTTTTGTTTTTTTTAACCGTTACTCGGCATATTCCTTGCAGATTCAGCTTATTCCTGTAATGGAACAGCAAAATAACCTTTCTTGCCGGTAGGATAGATTCCTTGGATGTAGAGCACGGGTTCCTTGCTGGTGGAGGCGTCCTTTACGGCCTTCTGCAGGTCGTCGATGGTCTTTATTGACTCGTCGTTCACCTTCTGGATAATGAAACCACGACCAATTCCGGCATCAGCGAGTTTACCCTTGTTCACCTTCAGAACTTCGAGTCCATACTGGATGTTCATCTGCTTCTTGGTGTCTTCGGTGATTGGGCGGAATGATGCGTCGAGCACATCGAGATCAGCCTTCTGCACCACCTTGGTTGTTCCCTGCTCGTTCTTCAGTGTGATGGTCTTTGTCACCTTCTTCTTGTTGTGCAGGTAAGTAAGCGTGAGTTTGTCGCCCGGACGCTTCTTAGCCATCAGTTCCTGCAGCTCTGCCATCTTGGTGAGTTTCTGACCGTCGGCCTCCACGATGACATCGCCCGTCTGAACACCAGCGTCGGCTGCCGCTCCGTCGTCAACAACCTTGGCAACATATATACCCTCCATAGTGCCGAGGTCAACCTCCTTGCCTTGTTCCTTCTGTGCATCCACCCAGTTCTTCACGTCGCCGCCCTGAATGCCGAGCAATGCGCGCTGCACTGTACCATACTGCTTGAGGTCGTCAACCACCTTGTTCATAATGGTGGTGGGGATGGCAAAACCATAGCCGCTGTATGCTCCCGTAGGAGAGTAGAGCATGGCGTTGATACCAACCAGTTCGCCGCGGGTGTTCACCAATGCTCCACCAGAGTTCCCCTGGTTGATGGCAGCATCGGTCTGGATGAACGACTCCACACCGTTGGCACCGAGCGAACGAGCCTTGGCACTCACGATACCGGCAGTGACGGTGTTGTTCAGGCCGAGAGGATTTCCCACTGCCAATACCCATTCACCAATCTTCAGGTCGTTGCTGTTGGCAATGGTGATGGCAGGCAGATTCTTGCCATTTATTTTTATAAGGGCAAGGTCGGTAGTCTTGTCAGCGCCGATGATGCGTGCCGAATATTCGCTGTTGTCATTGAGAGTAACAGTGAGTTCGTCAGCACCGTCAACAACGTGGTTGTTGGTTACAATGTATCCGTCGGCGGAGATTATGACACCCGAACCGGCAGCCTCCTTCTTTGGAGTTTGAATCTGTCGTTTCTGAGTGCCTCCGTTGCCACGTCCGAAGAAACCTCCGAACGG
>JBJEAY010000199.1:0-2810 GCA_051869575.1 Prevotella sp.
ACAAGATTGACATTGAGGGATTAGTGTGAATAACAATCAAGTGGTCGCTTGATTAGCGAAGACACAGTTGTTCCAGCCGTCCCACAATAGTCGTCACGACAGTTCCACAGCAGTTGTTACACTTGTTCCAAAGCTGTTGATACAACCGTTCCAAAGCTGTGGTACGAGTGTTACAACTGCGTTGGAACAGTCGTGTCAAAAGGCTTGGGACAAGTGTACCAAAAGGTATCCTTGCATCTTTTAAATGCGTTATTTTATCCCATAAGAATAGGCTGACAGATAAATTTGCTGTCAGCCTATCTGTCAGCGTATTAATAGTCTGATTATTAGTTGTTTAATCGAGAAAAATGACAGATGACAGATGTTTTATAAAAAATTCACGTATAAGGGATATGTCATACTCTCAAATAGAGGTTCAGAACGTGCGATTTCGCACACTCATCGTGCGGATTCGCACTCGATGGGAGCCGCTCAACGAGTATTAATAAATTGGTTATTAATTGGTTATGAGTTTGGCACGGATATTGCTATGCAATTTGTACAAGGACAAGGATTATATTGTATGAAGACAAAGAAGATAGACTACGCTCAATTGCCATGATACTCTCAATAGTGAGCCTGATAGTCCAAGAGGTCGTCGGGACCAAGACCTAAGGCTGCCGCGGCAATGGATGGGTCGGTGAAATAACGGGTGTCACTAGTGCGTATAGCTGTCTTTGAGCTTAGATTCGGAATCCATATCTCCAAATAAAATAAGGAAAAGTTGTGGTTTTTGTTTCAATTTGTTGTGAATATATTGGCGCAAAGAATCAACAGGCAACTGGGACATCGCCTTCCTCGGCGACTATGCCATATACGACTGCAAGATATGGGACATATCTAATCCCAACATAAAAAGATAGAAGAACCGTACTCCCTCCATCCCATGCTCTCCACCCGAGTGAAGAAAGAATCTTCAATTTTCTACCCAATAATTTGGATATATCGAATATTATTCGTAACTTTGCCGCAAAATATGCGACGATATTTGATGAATAACGTCGCAAACGGGTCAAAAAGAGCTGATATATGTATATACACGAAAGAGACAATTGGCCACATTTCAGATGGGAGTCTTCTGTTGTGGCAGAGTTGCTTGAGACGGTGGTTCGCAAGCAAGGTATGCTATATGGACGACTGTCTGCCTTGGGATTTGACAATAAACTCAAGGATATGGCGGAAAACCTCACTTATGATGTCGTTTATTCTTCAGAAATAGAAGGCATACGGCTAAATGTGGATGAGGTGCGCTCGTCCATTGCACGAAGGCTTGGCATTGAGAATGTGAAGTTCACGTCGCCTTCTCATTATGTCGATTCCGTGGTGGCAGTCATGCTCGATGCGGTGGAGCATTATGAGGATGATTTGACCAAGGAGAGGCTCTGTGCATGGCAAGCGTCGTTCTTTCCGTCGGGATATAGCGATGGCACACCGATTGAGGTTGGCAGATACCGCACCAATGAGGAGCATATCGTGTCGGGGATGTTCGGACGTGAGCGCATACATTACATTGCCCCATCGCCCGAACGTATCGACAAGGAAATGAACGATTTCCTGACGTGGTTTAATGCCCGCCACACCGACAGTTCCATCATCTGTTCAGCAATTGCCCATCTATGGTTTGTCAGCATCCACCCGTTTGAGGACGGCAACGGACGTTTGGCCCGCGTTATCTCTGACATCATACTTGCAAGATCCGAGAAAACAGACTTCCGTTTCTATAACATCTCGTCTCAGATAAACAAGCACAAAAAGCGTTATTATGAGTTGCTCGAAAAGACACAATCGGGCGACGGCGATATAACGGGGTGGATAGTATGGTATGCCGAGATGCTTTCCTCGGCTCTCGACGATGCGGAGGCTGTCGTAAGCACTGTGCTCAACAAGAGCCTTTTCTGGCAGAGGGCATCGGCAATACCAATGACAGAGCGACAGACAATCATGCTCAATCTCTTTCTCGACGGCTATGAGGCGAAGATAACTTCAAAGACATGGGCGACATTGGCGAAGTGTTCCAAGGACACTGCCCTCCGTGACATTCAAGACCTTGTGGGCAAGAATGTCCTGCAAGCCGATCTGCCCGATGCCAAGCGTCCAAGCTATTCCATTGTTTTCGACCCTCGCGACATTACTTCACTATTCTCTGACATCAAGATAGTGAATGAGAACCAAGCCTATTATCTCACTGCCCTATTCAAGGGCAAGACAAAGGTGCGTGAGCGCATTCTCCCCCTTGATGCCGAAAGATTCAACAGAGGCGACCTGACATTGCAGAATCTAATAGGAAAGTATTGCACATATCTTAATATGTAGCACTCTATGAAATTGTTTCAATTTGTTGTGAATATGTATCATGTCAGACTATTGTCAGACAATATATTTGCATGAATAAAAGAATTATCGTAACTTTGCCGCCAAAATATAAAACAATGTAATTTATGAAGAAAACTTTATTGACTATAGTGGCACTGCTCTGTATCGTAGGCAGTGAGGCAAAGAATAAGGAGGTCGTTTGGGAGAAACCCACGACGGAATACAATGCCGACAACAAGCGCGACATTGTATTCCATTTCCAACCGCTGCCTCTCGATACCAAGGTGTTCGACTTCATCGAGGGCGAAAGCGACAAGGCTTTTAAGATATGCGGCATACGACCTATAGAGGAACGCCAAAGGATGCTCTTCCCCTCATATTGGCGCAATGAATCGACAGGCAACTAGGACATCGCCTTCCTCGGCGACTATGCCATATATGACTGCAAGATATGGGAC
>JBJEAY010000200.1:0-2809 GCA_051869575.1 Prevotella sp.
TTTGCAAGAACTTTGCAGCGGATTATAGGCGAAATTGTAGCGGAAAGGCGGCTAATAACGTTAAATTGTTGTAAATACAAAAATAATCTAAGCATTTTGACATTTGTTTGAGAGAAAATTCGTATCTTTGCAGCGCATCGTGGTATATTCTCTCGACAATGAGTGATGCGCCATATTAAGAATTATGGAAATGAAGACAATGAAACATACAACAAAGACCGACCATAAACCTCTGAGTCTTAACGATTTAGGGGGAGGTATCGGCTTTGCCATAACGTCTTCATTCATATATAGATACAGAGCCTTCCGTAGGTGTCACGCAATGACACAGGCGGAAGGCTCTGTGCGTTTAGAGGTCTCCATAAACGAAAAGGCTGTCTTTCGCCAATGATGCTTTTCGGAGGCAATTCCTGCCGTATAGTGGTAAAATTTGGTTGAAACATTAGTTTTGATGTAACTTTGCAAAAAAAAGTAAATAACAAAAAAGAAGTAAAATATGAAACGTAATGATGCCTCCGGCTCGTCAAAGAGAATGAAAAGTGATAACCATATGCCGTATATAGCGGATTTCTGATTACTTTTGTCGCCACAACGCATAATTGACGAGTATATGGCAACAAACAAGAATGTAGAATTCGAACCGATAGCAACAAGATGCTGTGGTTTGGACGTACACAAAGTAGAGATTGTGGCGACAGTGGAAGGCGAAGGATTAAAGCGTGAAACACGCACCTTCAAGTCCACAACGCGATCATTGACAGAATTGAAAGAATGGCTATTGTCATTAGGTGTCACCCATGTAGCGATGGAAAGTACTGGAGTCTATTGGAAGCCCGTGTTAAACATCCTGGAATGTGAAGGTCTGACGCTCCTTGTGGTCAATGCCCGCCACATCAAGTATGTTCCCGGGCACAAGACAGACAAGAAGGACTCCGCCTGGATATGCAAGTTGCTTCGTGCAGGTCTTCTCAAAGGCAGTTTTGTTCCTCCCAAAGAACAGCGTGAACTTCGCGACCTGACACGTTACCGCCGGAAGCTGGTGCAGAATGTAGCGGCAGAGCACAACCGCATGATACGCGTGTTTGAGGATGCAAACCTCAAATTGTCAAGTGTGTTCAGTGATGTCACAGGCAAGACGTGTACTGAAGTTATAGACAATGTGCTTGCAGGCAATACGGATCCGAAGTTCCTTGCCTCCTTGTGCACTCACTGGAGGCTGAAGAGTTCCCAAGAGGAGATAGCCCTTGCCGTTGAAGGAAACTTCACGGAGCATCACAAGTTCATGCTCCGTGCCATCCGCAAGAGCATTGAGAACCTCGAAAGTCAGATAAAGGACATTGACGAGGAAATCAACCGCTACATGCAGCCTGTCGAGCAGGAAGTGTCGCTCCTTTGTGAGATACCAGGTATCAAGCGCACGTCCGCTATCGACATACTTGCAGAGATTGGCGTGGACATGGAAGTGTTCCCCACCGATGCTCACATTGCATCATGGGCGGGACTGAGTCCGGGAAACAACGAGAGCGCAGGCAAAAAAAAGCTCTCACACGAACCACGGCAACAAAGCGACGAAAGCGGTAATAACCGAATGCGCATGGGCGGCAAGCAGAACCAAGGACACCTTCATATCGTCACGTTACAAGAGACTGGCAGGACGCAGGGGCAAGAAGAGAGCCCTCGTAGCAACAGGTAATCAGCTACTCAAGATTGTCTACCACATGCTCAAGTACAAGACGCATTACAAGGAACTGGGAGCTGACTATGTGGATAACAGACGTAAGTCATACCTCATAAGGCATCATCTTGATGCCCTAAAAGAACTCGGAGTGGATATGCCCGGGACACAAAGCGCATAGGGCGCACACATCCTAAGGCCGATTTTTACTGGGACTTTCAAGCCCGAATATGAAACTGGCCCAAACAGCCGAGAGGTAAAGACTATTGCTTCGAGCATGCGAATGAAATTTCAACATAACTCGACTGTTTCAAAAACATAGAATACCTGATGACATCAGTCGCGAACTTCACACCGAAGTCCGCTATTCTTTCTTTTGCCATAACTCACGAATTATTAACAATGAGGCTGTTTTTAGATAGTCTCGCAAACAAATATTTTCGAATGAAAAAGAAACTTACACAATTAACATGGCTCGCCACGATGATTCTTTTCGTGGCGGCAATGGCTATGCCAAAAATGGCATGGGCGGAGATTAAACCGGCAAAGCCAACTAATGGTGATGGAACCTCTGGGAGTCCTTATGAGATTAGTAATGCAGCAGAACTCTACTGGTTTGCTGCTTTGGTGAATGGCAACACAAGTGTTGATGGAGTGACAGCAGCAGACAAAGCAGCTTGTGCGAAACTGACAGCAAATATTGTCGTGAATACAGGTGTACTGAAATCTGATGGTTCTCTTACAGATGACGAAAGTGGACTTACAAGCTGGACACCAATTAATTCTTATTATGAAAATTCATTCACAGGAACCTTTGATGGATGCAATTATACTATCAGTGGATTGTATGTCAATGGTACCGATGACTTTGTGGGATTATTCGGGCACATAAATGGAGCAGTTATTTCAAATGTAGGTATCGTAGATTCTTATATTTGCGGAAGAATGGGTGTTGCGGCTGTTTGTGGATATTGTGTCGGTGAAGGCGGAAGCATTACTAACTGTTATAACACGGGAACAGTAAAAGGAGAAGGATTTGTTGGCGGTATCTGTGGATATAGTACAGCTATCATTGAGAAATGTCACAATACAGGCAATATCATAGGAACATCAACCAGTCAAGAAACGGGTTTC
>JBJEAY010000201.1:0-2809 GCA_051869575.1 Prevotella sp.
CCTACATTCGGATTGTTTATCTGGATATTATTGCCAAAAGCAGAATTTCCGATTTCCACAACGCCCTCTGGTATAGTAAGTGAACCAGTAAGCCCAGACAATCTGAAAGCCTCATCTCCGATTACTTTCAGTCCTGTTTCGGGGAATACAATATGACGAAGCACATTATGGTCGGCAAAACCCGTTAATGTTCCAGCCTCCATATGTTCATCTTCGCACAAAGTAACCTTTGCTATGTTGAGGTCCTCCAATTTTGACATCTGCTGCCCCATATACACCATATCACAATGGTTGATATTACCTACGACTTTCAGAGCCGTCACCTTGTCTGCCTCGATACCACGCCCTGCCATAACCTGCGACAACGTCCCAGCCTCATCTACATTCACTATGATATACTGGCGCACAAGTCCGTCGTGCATGTCAGCATCGTCGATCCATGCCACTATGTCGTCTGCCGAAAGTTCGAAGGTAAACTCGCCCGTATCGGTGTTCTTGTTGACAGTGACTGTAAAGTTGTGCATCTTTCCGCCAACAAACTGCACCGCCTCGCTCTTCACCAAACCATAGTTCTTGCCATCAACGGTGATGTTGAGCACACGCTTTCCTGCCTCAATGTCCTGCGGAAGAACCACGGCACGCCACACATTATTATATATAAGAGGTGTGATGCAGGTCTCTTCGGCACTCTCATCAAGAGTCACACCACCCGTCTGGATATTTATCGCGCCACTATTCTTTACGTTATCCACGAGCACCGTCTTCTTCAATCCCGCCCACTCGTCGGCAGTAAATCCAGTACCCATCTCCAGTTGTATGGTGACACCTGCCATCAGGTGACGATAGGATAGCTGCACGGCATCCGTGGTGGGCTGCACCTTTTCGGCTTTTGCCCAAAGGAAGTCGCTCTGGTCATAGTTTGACTTTCCAGAAGTGGTGCCATCCTGATTTGCATATACCGCAAAGCCATATTTCGTTGCACTCTGCATGGAGGCATTGAAGGGATAATAGCCGTAGAAGTCAGCCGGAGTGGATTTGTTTGCCCAATATAGCTGATAGTTGGCAGCCCAGTTGGCACCATCATATTCAAACTTCACATTGTCCGCACGGTTGCCTTTCAACTGCAGTTCGCCGGGAGTGCCGTCGGAGTTATAGTCAACGACGAAGAGTCCTATGGCATCGTCCTGCACGAAACCATTGTCGGTGGCACGCGTTGAGGCACCCTTCACGGGATATTCGGCACTAATGTTGATGGGCATGTCGCCGGAGTAACCCTGTGACTGGCTCATCTCGTCGGAGCACGATGTCATCATGCCCACAACAGCAAGTATGGAAATAAATATCTTTTTCATCATCGTGCTTCTTATTTTTTAGTGTTATACTTTACCTTGCGCTTCAGGTTCTTGAGCGGCGAACCCTTGATTATCACAGGGGCGTTGCCCTTGATGACAGTTGACGTTCCTGCTGCCGAACCGCTGCGGGTGATGAACTTGTTGCCCATCTCCCTACTGTCCTTGCTCACAAAAGTCTCAAAGTCGAACGTGCCGCCAGAATATTTCATGATGCGCTCCACAATAGCCTGACGCGAGACGGTGTTGTAATAAGGCACATTGTTGTTCATACAAGAGTTCACCTCGGGGCGATAAACGCCATCTGAGTGATAGAATCCTCCGCTAAAGATATCCACTATATCCTCGTAGCGGTCATCGAAGATGAGGTGCGACCATTCAATCTCCTTGTATCTTCCATTGAGCGAAACATTCTCATACCATCCCAAGGCCTTACCCTCTTCCAGTCCGCTGGTATGCTGACAGCATGTACACTTGCAGCTGTGGATATTCTCCCTATGATAGATGTACTCATCTGCAAGTTTACCGAAAGCGTGTCCGCCAGCCTCGTGTTGTATTAGTCCTCGATAGTCATTTGGATATTCATATCGACTATGCGGCACAGCGGCAACGCCAACACCAGAGGAATACATACCTGCCAATCCTTCATATACATCTGAGTTGAGGATAGTGATAATGAGTGTCTGGTTGACGTTGTTGGCATTGATTACAGATTCCGTTACATTATTCAGCACGTATGCAATCATATCTTCGAAATTCACCTTTAGACGACCATTGTCACCAGCTCCGTAAGTAGTGTCAAACTTGGTGGTTCTCCAGATATTTGCATTAGAGCATACACCGCTTTCATAAGACAACGGGAAGTCGATATACACGTCGAAATAATCCTTGTAGGTCTTATACGGCTCAATATCGAAGAAATACTCCATGCCTTCCTGCACATCGGCTATATAGTCACCATTAGCTATATCCTCGGCATCATAGCCGTCGCCTATGAAGACAATGTTGATACCATTACCCTTGGTGTGACTAAGCAGTTGCTGTTGTCCGTCCTCGTCATACTGACTGTCAAACTGCTTCACTTCATAGTTGCAGGTGACGGGATTACCCTCCTCGTCAGTCTTTCCTTTCAGTGTGAAGACCACAGTTCCTTCACGGTTGCCTGCACCCTTGACGAGGTCGTCAATGGTGACTGACAGTTCAGTTTTCTTCGTTCCGCTAGTCTTGTTGACATGCACCCAATCCGGGCACGATGTCATCTCCCAGTCACCATCGGCATTAAGAATTACGGTGCGCACATTTGACTTGTTGAGGAGCTTAGCCTGCATTGGTCGGCACACGAAGTTGCGGTATGCCGAAATGCGCTTGAATTCCTTCCACCCCTGGGCATTCTTATAGGCATCCACTGAGCCTTCGGGCACAACAAGGGTGAAGTTGTCCTTTTCAATACCTGTAAATTC
>JBJEAY010000202.1:0-15078 GCA_051869575.1 Prevotella sp.
ACTCATACCCATCGACGAGAAACCGCCGTCGTGGAAGAGGTTCTGCATAGTCACCTTGCGTGTGAAGTCGGAGAACATCATCACGCAGTAGTTGGCGCAATCCTCAGCCGATGCATTGCCAAGAGGTGACATCTTGTTGGAGAAGTCCATAAGGTTGTCCATATCCTTGATACCCTTACCTGCAGTGGTGGGTGTGGGCGACTGTGAGATGGTGTTGATACGCACGTTCTTCTCGCGACCATAGATATAACCGAAACTACGGGCGATGCTCTCAAGCATACTCTTGGCATCAGCCATATCGTTGTAGCCGAAGAAAGTACGCTGCGAAGCCACATATGTAAGGGCTACCACCGAACCATATTCGGCAATGGCATCCTGCTTCTTAGCCACCTGAAGCATCTTGTGGAATGAGATAGCTGAGATGTCGAGAGTCTTCTGCAAGAAATTGTAGTCGAGGTCGTCGTATGTGCGATGCTTGCGCACATTGGGACTCATACCAATTGAATGGAGCACAAAGTCAATCTTGCCTCCAAGCAGTTTGACTGATTCACTGAATACTTTCTCCAAATCCTCGACGCTTGTTGCGTCGGCGGGAATTACCGGTGCGTTGAGTTGCTTGCTCAAACCGTCAAGCTCACCCATGCGAAGAGCCATGGGAGTGTTGCTCAATGTAATTGTTGCACCTTCTTCTACGGCCTTCACGGCCACTTTCCATGCGATAGAATCTTCGTTCAAAGCTCCGAAGATAATACCACGCTTACCTTTTAATAAATTGTGTGTCATAATACCTATTTTATGAATTCGGGTGCAAAATTACACATTTTTCTCCAAAGTGTGCATATTTATAAAGATATATTAACACATATATTGCGTAAACCTTTGCGGAGATATGTTATTTTACTATAAAAGCTTGCATTTGTCGAGAGAATATCGTAATTTTGCAGCGGCAATAGTGCCATACAACAACTTAATCATTTAATATTATGGACATTAATTCAAGATTTGCCCAGGCTGCTGTCATTGCCGCCGGCATCGCATTCCTCGGAATGTGCATCAATGATGGTATCGACGAATTCGTCAACAAGGATAGGGTCGTGACGGTGAAGGGACTTGCCGAGAAAGAGGTGGAGGCAGACAAGGTGACATGGCCCATACCGACAAAGGAACTTGGCAACGACTTGCCCGAACTGTATCAACGTATCAACGGCACCACAGCCAAGGTGAAGGCTTTCCTCAAGAGCCACGGCATCAAGGACGAGGAAATAAGCGTGAATGCGCCTGTGGTGATCGACCTCAATGCCGACCAATACAACAACAACGTGCGTGCCTTCAGATACAACATCACATCTATCATCACCGTCACCTCGCACAACGTGAAACTCGTGCGCAGCATTATGGCTCGACAGGGCGAATTGCTGAAGCAGGGAGTGGCAGTGGTAGATGGCGGATGGGACAACCGCACCACCTACGAGTATGTCTCCTTCCAGAAGATGAAGCCCGAGATGATGCAGGAGGCTATCAAGAACGCTGAAATCACCGCCAACCAATTTGCCGAGAACAGCAGTAGCAAACTAAGCAAAATCACCAAGGCCGACCAGGGACAGTTCTCGATAGAGGATCGCGACCAGAATACACCTTATATAAAAAAGGTGCGCGTGGTGACCACCGTCACTTATTCACTGAAAGACTAAACACAAGGGCGCAAGCCCAAAACATTGACGATGATAGCTACACACGAATACGTCAAAGAGAAGTTTGGGGAGTTTAACCGTCTGATTTTCGGCGGTAAACTGCCCACACTTCCTATATGCATGAGCAACGCGAGGACATTTCTCGGAGCTTGCACTTACAAGAGGAAGAAAAACTGGTTGGGAAAGACTGTGCTATATGACTTCAAACTGAAAATCAGCAAGCGACTCGACCTCCCGGAAAACGAGATTGAAGATATCATCATTCATGAGATGATACATTATTATATTGCCATAAACAAGATGAAGGACTCCTCAGCCCACGGCCCTATCTTCCGACAGATGATGAATGAGATCAACACCAAGTACGACCGCCACATCACCATATCCCACAAGATGACATCCGAGCAGAGCCAAGCCTCTGCCGACAAAAGCGAGAAATGGCATGTGGTGGCAGTGGTGAGCATGAAAAACGGAAAGACTGGCGTGAAGGTTCTGCCGAGAACGAAGAGCGGTATCGCAAAATATCATAATGGCGTAATGAAAAGCGGGGAAGTGGATGAAGTAAAACTGTACATCTGCAAAGATGCCTACTTCAACCGCTTCCCCACGTCGTCAGCTCTTAGGGTATATTATCCTCCTTTAGAGGATTTATCGGAGCATCTGAAAGATGCCCAAACCTTGAACATTAATTTTGCTTGAGAAGATTCAGTGGCTCCTTGGGAGCAAGCACGTCGGTGGTCTTCTCGGTGTATTGCTTGATATTTGCCTTTGCAGTGCCACGGATGTCGGCGATGTTGGCAGCCACATGGAATGTGTAGGTTCCGGCAGGAGCAAGCCACTGACTGTTCTGCTCGTCATAAGAGGCAAGGTCGCGCACGGGGATAGTCATCTTCAGCGTCTGGCTCTCACCTGGCTTCAGCGAGCGAGTCTTGGCAAACGACTTCAACTCCTTGGCAGGCACCTCAAGCGATGATTTCGGAGCCGACACATACACCTGCACAGCTTCCTTTCCCTCTACATCGCCAGTGTTCTTCACATTCACAATCACTTCTACATTCGCTCCATTCACCTTCACCGTTGGTTTGCCATATTCAAAAGTCGTATAGCTCAATCCATATCCAAAGGGATAAGCCACAGCCTTGCCAAAGGTGTCGAAATAGCGATAACCCACATAGATATCCTCGTCGTGATTGGTGAAGTCAAATCCCTTCATAGGTGCTCCCCATCCCTTCATCTCACGATAAGAATAGAGCGAGAGCTCGTCCTGCGGGAAATTGGCTGTTGATGGATGATCGGAAGCTGTTATAGGCCATGCCATAGTGAGTTTGCCCGAAGGACACACCTTGCCAGTGAGTATGTCAGCCACTGTATTTCCACCTTCCTCTCCCGGTTGCCATGCCATAAGAATGGCATCCACTCGGTCGCGCCAAGACACTGTCTCGACCACTGATCCTGAGTTGAGAATGACAATCACCGGTTTGCCTGCCAATCGGAAGGCATCGCTCACGCGGAATATCATGTCGCGCTCCTCGTCGGTGATATTGAATTCGGTCTTGATATCCCTGTCCGTTCCCTCGCCTGCCTGACGTCCGATAGTGATGATGGCGGCATCGGCCTCGGGACAAGTCTCGTTGATGCAACGCTGAGAAATCTCAATCTCGGGAAGCTTCACTTTACCGAACATCGGCATCTGAAACCACTTGGTTGTCTCTCTGTCGGCTTCGAATTTCACACGTGCATATTCTACATATTTCTGATATATCTCGGTGAGTGTCTTGGTTGTGGATATGCCTGCATTCTTCAATCCCTGAACCATGTCGATGACATAGGGCACATTGACATTACCCGAACCGCAACCGCAATGCAGGAAATCATAAGAGTTGACTCCGAAGAGAGCCACCTTATTTATATTATGCATGGGCAGCACACCGTTGTTCTTAAGCAGCACCATACCCTCGGCAGCCGACTGACGCGTAACCTGTGCATGGGCCTTGAGGTCGGGCTTGTTGGTGAATGCCACTCCGTTCATCTTAGGCGAGCGAACACACAATTCGAGAATACGACGCACACAGATGTCCATATCGCTCTCCTTCAGTTTGCCCGACTTCACGCTCTTGATGATATCCTCAATCTGCGAGTCATATCCCGGTTCCATCAAGTCGTTGCCGGCATGCACCTGTGCAGCGGTATTGCGCAGGCCAGTCCAGTCGGTCATAACCATTCCCTTGAATCCCCAGTCAGTGCGCAGGATGTCGGTGAGCAGTGAATAACTCTCCTGTGCAAACTCTCCGTTGATTTTGTTGTATGACGACATCACCGTCCATGGGTCGCTCTCGCGTATTGCAATCTCAAATCCACGCAGATAAAGTTCGCGAAGCGCACGCTTTGACAATCTCTCATCCACACGCGTGCGGTCGGTCTCCTGCGAGTTGACGGCAAAGTGCTTGATGCTCGTTCCCACGCCCTCGCTCTGCACACCGCAGATATATGCGGCAGCAATGCGACCGGTGAGCAGGGGGTCTTCTGAATAATACTCAAAGTTGCGTCCGCAAAGGGGATTGCGATGGAGATTGACTCCAGGACCGAGGATTACATCCACACCATATTCGCGTGTCTCATTACCGATGGCACGTCCCACCTGCTCAACGAGTTGGGTGTTCCATGTGGAGGCGAGGGTTGAGCCCACGGGAAATCCCGTGGCATAATAGGTATTGCTGTCGCCCTCGCGCAGGGGGTCGATACGCACTCCTGCGGGTCCGTCGGCAAGCACGAGCATCGGAATGCCAAGGCGCGGAATTGCGGCAGTCACTCCGGCTGCTCCCGGCACGAGTTTCTTTGTCTGTCCAACCATAGCTCCGCTACCCGCATCGCTCTGATTTGTGGCTCCCACAAGCAATGTGGCCTTCTCCTCAAGGGTCATTGCCTTGAGCACTTGGTCGATGTTGTTGACACTGAGTTGTGGTGCCGTCTGTGCTGAAGCAGACAGCGATACACCCACGGCAAGTGTTAGTAAAGCATTTTTTATTTCCATACTTAAATTCAGATTTTGATGATAATAATTGTTTTGATTGTCAATATTTCGTGCAAAGATAAATCTTTTTTGTCTATCTGCCGCATTTTGAACGTTAAAATCTGATAAAATCTTGTATAATACTATATTTTATCCTACCTTTGCAAAAAAAGTATTAGATATGACAGAAGAGATTAGGCTTTGGACCGAGAATATGGCTCTCTCGATGGGAGCTACCGCTTCGGGTGCTGTGTATATCACGGATGCAGTGCTGGTGACATTCACATTGTTGCTTTCGTGGCTCACCTTCGTGATATGCCATAAATTAGTGGTGCCTATAACAGTGAAGATAACCGAGAAGACCGACATAAAATGGGACGACGTGCTGCTCAACGAGCGCACATTGCGCAAGGCATGCCTCATAGTGCCCGCCATAGTGGTGTGGATGTTTATCCCCAACATATTCGTGAGGATGCCCGACATCATGGAACTGCTAGAACGCCTCACGGGCATATATATCACCATTATGTCAACCCGACTTGCCATCGAGGTGATCAACTCGCTGAAAATGCTCAACTCCGATGCTCAATCGGCTCATCATCAATATCTCCACACCTTCTGCGGAGTGCTTAAGATTGTGGTGGTTTTCCTCTCGGTGATTGTGATTGTGTCGATAGTCATCAACCGCAACCCGCTCACACTGCTCGCCGGACTTGGTGCCACCTCAGCCATCCTCATGCTCGTGTTCAAGGACACCATCTCGGGACTTGTGGCCGGAATACGTCTCACAAGCAACGACATGCTGCACAAGGGCGACTGGATAACGGTGGAGAAGGCCGGAGTGAACGGAACGGTGGAGGAGATAACGCTCACCACAGTGAAGGTGCGCAACTTCGACAACACCATCGTCACCATCACTCCGCAGACCCTCGTGGATGACTCCTTCCAAAACTGGAAACCGATGCAGGAGGGCGACGGCCGTCGTGTGATGCGACGTATATATATCGACTTCCATAGCGTGCGCCTTGTCACCCCCGAAATCCTCCAAAACCTCATCTCCCTCCACTACCTCACCGAAAAAGAAGCCACCCCCGAAAAAGCCCCCACCGAAGCAGCCACCGTTCCGGGCAGTTTCGCTGCCCGGCCCCAATATGTCAACCTCACCCTCTTCCGCCATTGGGCCGACCGCTACCTTGCCTCCCACCCCCTCGTCAACGGCGATATGACTCACATGGTGCGCCAACTCGAAGCCACTCAGCAAGGCCTTCCGGTGGAGTTTTATTTCTTCCTCCGCGAGAAGGAATGGAAGACATGGGAAAACCAAAAAGACGAAATCCTCGAACGACTATATGCAGCCGTTGAGGACTTCGGTCTTTCTATTTATCAATTAGATATTAAATAATCATTTTCTTATAAAGCCCATCAATGATGCCGTCGGCAAGCGAGATGTTGGGCACATGAATCTCAGTGCAGTTGAGCGCCTGAGACACATTTAGGAATATCTCGGCGGCAGGGATGATGACATCGGCACGGTCGGGCTTCAATCCGTATTTTGCAATACGCTCAGCCACTGTCAGGGGCTTAATCTCGTCGTGAATCTGCTGCAGGTTCTTCACCGGCAACACGTTGTTCTTGCTCTTCTTACTGCTCTCGTGGAACATGCGCGAGAGTTTGTTGATATTACCACCCGAACCCACGATGATGATTCCGGGATATTCCTTGGCATACACCGTGAGGTCGCTCCTCATCGTGTCGATGACATCCGGACTTACGGCTCCGCTCAACAATCTCAGCGTACCGATGTTGTAGGAGCAACTGCCCACCAACTTACCGTCGCTAAGCAGTGAAATCTCCGTACTTCCACCGCCCACATCCACGTAGGCATAGTTGCCACTCACCGACTCTGCCGACTCGATGGAGTTGTTGTAGAGTATCTTTGCCTCCTCGCTGCCGTTCAGGATCTCGATGTCGATACCCGTCTCCTTTCTTATCTTCTTGAGTATCTTCACCCCGTTCTTGGCATCACGCATAGCCGATGTGGCACAGGCTCTATAGCGCTCCACATTGTAGAGCTTTATCAGTTGCTTGTAGCTTTTTATCATACACATCATCATGCGCTCTCTTTCCTCACTGATTTCTCCCAGTGTGAACACGTCCTTACCCAGGCGCAAGGGTATGCGGAGGAATAGCACCTTCGTAAACTCCACATTGCCCATCGTGTCCTCCTTCACGTTCTTTATAAGCAGTCGCGCACCGTTAGAACCGATGTCGATTGCCGCCAAATTCATATTTTCCATAGTTGAGTTATTTTATATTATTCCTCTCCTGCGATTCCTTGAGATAATCGACATACAGTTGTTCCTGCGAGCGGAAGGGAGCACCTTCCTGGAAGGCGTTAGTGCCACGTCCATCCACTATGCGGCCGTTTGTGGTGTCGCGAAGCCCATAGTCGATGGTGCGCTCGAGGTCGTGCTGCAGTTCTTCGTCATACACTGGAGTCAACACCTCAATACGGTTGACGAGATTACGTGGCATCCAGTCGGCCGAACCGAGGTAGTATTTGGGATTGCCGCCATTGGCGAAGATGAGGATGCGCGAATGTTCGAGATATGTGTCGATGATACCCACTGCCGAGATATTCTCGCTGATGCCTGGAAGTCCTGGAACGAGCGAGCAGTTGCCGCGAATGAGAATACTTATCTTCACTCCCGCCTGCGAAGCCTCGTAGAGTTTTGCCACCACGTCCTCGTCGGTGATATGGTTTATCTTCACCTTTATCCATGCCTCAAGTCCCTCCTTGGCATTGCGTATCTCGTCGGAGATGAGTCGCAATATCTTGGGTTTCATCTCGTTGGGCGACACGAGCAGTTCGCGGAACTTCACTGGTTTGAATGGTTTGCTGATAAACTCAAACACCTTCTTCACCTCGCGCACTATTTGCGGTCTTGCGGTCATCATCATATAGTCGGTATATACCTTGGCATTGCCCTCGTGCAGGTTGCCGGTTCCGATACAAGCGATATCTCCGCTCTTGCATGAGATATACACCAGTTTGGAGTGTATCTTCAGTCCTTCCACACCAAATATCACTTCCACTCCAGCCTCCTGCAGTCGCTTGCTCCACTTGATGTTGCTCTCCTCGTCGAATCGGGCGAGCAGCTCAATCACCACCGTCACTTTCTTGCCGTTGCGGGCTGCACAGATGAGTGCCTTCACCACCTTAGATGCCTTGGCGAGTCGATAGAGTGTCACGTTGATTGCCTTGACGTCGGGACTCAGTGCCGCCTCGCGCAACACGCGTATGAAACTGTTGAATGAGTGATAGGGCACGTGTATGAACCTGTCTTTCTGCCTGATGGTGTCGAGTATGCTTTGCTCGGTCTCCAACTCTGGTTTGAGTATTGGTGTCCACTTGGGGTATTTCAGGTCATCCCTTCCGCAGTCGGGAAATCCCATGAGGTCCTTGTGGTTCTGGTATCTTCCTCCGCTCACGATGGTGTCGAGCGTGTCGATGTTGAGTCGCGACATGATGCGCTTGAGCAGTTCCTTGGGCATACTGTCGTCGTAGATGACACGTATAGGCTCACCGCTCTTGCGGCTCTTCACTCCCTTGGCCACCTTCTGCATCACTCCGCTGTTGAGGTCGTTGTCCATCTCCATCTCGGCGTCTTTCGTGAATTTGAATGAATAAGCCTCGTAGGTAGCCTTTCCCTCTCCGATGAATATCATCGGCAGACAGTATCTGATGACGTCGTCGAGATACATTATGTTCTCCATACCGTCGCTCTTGGGCAGCCGCACAAATCGTCCCATCTCCTTGTCGGGCATGGATATGAGGGCATAATCCACCTTGGGTTTTTTCTTGTCCTCATGCCATTCCATTCGCTTCACGGCGAGGAAGATTCCGTCGTCGCCCGTGGCACCTATTTCCTTCACCTGCGACAGCCATATCGGGTTGGTGCTGCCGTTGAGTTTTTCTAAATAGAGTCGGCGGATAAACAGTTGCTGCTCCTCGTTGAGCTCATTCTCGTGCAGCAATCTTATGCCTTGCTTCTCCAGTTCCTCGGTGATGTCATCCACTGCCTTCTCAAACTCCTTGTTGTAGCAGGCGTTCAGATGGTTGATTTCCTTGATGGTCTTCTTCGCCCTCTCGCGGTCCTGCTTGATATTCTTGTCCTTCGACAGGGCAATGCGGTTGAGCGATGCCATTCTCACGCGGAAGAACTCGTCGAGGTTGTTCGAATAGATACCCAAGAACGACATCCTCTCCAATATAGGCACGTTCTTTTTCTCTGCCTCCTGCAATATCCTATGGTTGAAATACATCCAACTCAAGTCGCGCTCCACGAAGGCACCCTTCATCTCTTTTTCCTTTTCCATTTCTTTATTATTATATGGTTTAATTATTTTGCGGCAAAATTATTTAATTTGTACTACAAAACGGTTACATTCGTATGAAGATTGTGTTAATATGACTTGTAACGTAATAATAACAGGGTTGTAGCTTATTGATAATAGAGTTGTCACGGCTATGTAACATAGTCGCCGTATCTTTGCAGCCGAAAACATAGACAAGTATTATAGATGAACATGACAAAGAGATTATTTGCAGCTGTGATGCTGCTTGTAGCCACCTCGATAGCTGTAGTTGCAGCTAATATAAAAGGTAAGGTGGTTGACCGACAGACAGGCGAGGCACTCATTGGTGCCACGGTGATGGTGGGCGACAATGGATGCGCCACCGATGTCAATGGCGAGTTTGAACTCAAAGGATTAAAAAAGGGTAACCTCAGCATTATTATTAAATATGTGGGTTACAAGACTCTCACGCTGAAGGCCTCGGCCACCGACTCTCCTAATGCTGAGCCTCTCACGATTGAGATGGAGAGCGACCAGCAGGTGCTCGGCGAGGTGAAGGTAACCGGTATGGCACGCAAGAACACGGATGCCGCCATGATCGAGGCTGCCAAGTTGAGCGACCAGGTGGTGAGCAACATCTCGGCACAGGAGATTCGACGCACTCAGGATAACAACGCTGGCGAGGTGATTCGCCGAGTGCCGGGAGTGAGCCTCATCGAGGACAAGTTTGTGATGGTGAGGGGTCTTTCACAAAGATATAATAATGTGTGGATCAACGGTGGTGCAGTGCCGAGTTCGGAGGCTGACTCACGCGCTTTCTCCTTCGACATCATCCCGAGCAGTCAGATTGACAACCTCGTGATTGTCAAGTCGCCGAGTGCCGAATATCCTTCTGACTTCACTGGCGGATTCATTCAGATTAACACCAAGGATATCCCCTCGCAGAACACATTCTCAGTGAGCGTTGGCGGCAACTGGAATGATGCCACCGACTTCAAGGATTTCCGCTATGCCAATCTCAGCAGCGACTACATAAAGGATGGAGCGGTAAGTATCCTCGGCAGCGGATTAAACAACGATTGGCGCGTGAAGAGCAAGAAGCCCATTGGCGACCTGAAGTTGGGTGCCGACTGGAGCCGCCGTTGGACTATCGGCGAGAGCAAGCTCGGAATGGTGGGTGCTGTCAACTACACCAACGAGACAAGGTCGTTCACCGACATGCAGAACAACCTCTTCGGAGTGTATGACTCTGCCAACGACCGCAGCAACTACCTGCGTCGTTCCACCGACAACCAGAATAACAACAACTCGCGCCTCGGTGCGATGCTCAACCTCGCCCTGCTCTCAAAGTCGGGCAATAACAAGTATGAACTGAAGAATATCTTCAACCGTCTCGTAAATGAGCGCTACACCGACCGTGTTCGTATCGACGCACAGTCGAACAATGAGATAGGAGCGGAATACTACTATCGCAGCCGTATCACATACAATACACAGCTCACGGGTAAGCACACATTCACCGACGACCATCTGGAGTGGAGCGCAAGCTATTCCTACGCCAACAGACGTATGCCCGACCGCAAGCGCTATACTATCAACGACCAGAACGACGACATCATACAACTGACCAGCAGCAACGATATCAACCGCGAGTTCACCAAACTCGACGAGCATATCGTGTCGGCAAATATCAACGAGAAGCACGACTTCCACTTCGGTTCGTTTGAGCCTTCGCTCAAGATTGGTGCCTACGGCGAATATCGCACTCGTGAATACAAGACACGCCAGTTCCTCTACACATGGGATCCACAGAACAACGACCTGCCCGACGGATTCCGACGTATGGACATGACCGAACTTCTTTCCAACGAACAATACCTCGGCGGCAACGGTCTCAACATTCTTGAGGATTTGGTGATGCGCAATAACTATAAGGGACACAACACCCTCGGCGCCGGCTATCTCGCAGCCTCAATCCCCGTAGGCAAACTCAACATCTATGCCGGAGTGAGATATGAGTTCAATCAGATGGAACTCATCACCAATAGCCGCGACGACGTGGAGAGCCCCAAGAGCAAGTTCTATCGCAACCGCGACTTCTTCCCGTCGGTGAATACGGTGTATAAGTTTGACGACAAGCACCAGGTGCGTCTCGCCTACGGCAAGTCGGTCAATCGTCCCGAGTTCCGCGAGGTGTCACCGTCGGTTTATTACGACTTCGACCTTGCATCCAACGTACAGGGAAAGGTAGATCTGAAATCCTGCTACATACACAACGTCGATCTGCGTTATGAGTTCTATCCCTCACGTGGCGAGCAGATCACGATAGCCGGATTCTACAAGCATTTCAACAACCCCATAGAATGGACATATACAGTGGCTGGTGGCACCGACCTCGTGTATTCTTACGAGAATGCCGAGAGTGCCGACAACTTCGGAGTGGAACTCGATATCCGTAAGGACCTCTCATTCATAGGTCTGCGTAATTTCTCTCTCTCTTTCAACGGAACGCTCATCCACTCACGGGTAAACTTCCCCGCAGGGTCGCGATATGAAAACCGACCCATGCAGGGACAGTCGCCCTACCTTGTCAACACCGGCCTTTTCTATAAGAACGACAAGCAGCAGCTCTCTCTATCGTTGCTCTACAACCGCATAGGCAAGCGCATCATCGGTGTGGGACGCAGTGAGGGTAGCACCGGCAGCGAGGACAACGCCCGTGTGCCCGACAGCTACGAGATGCCTCGCGACGTGCTCGACTTCACCATCTCAAAGAAGTTTGGCTCTCACTGGGAGATTAAGGCCAACATCCGCGACATCCTCGCCCAGAAGGTGAGCTACAAGCAATTTGCCGAGGCAAAGAATGCCGACGGCTCAACCCGCGAGGTGGTGCAGATCACCCGCCAATATAAGCCTGGCCGCAACATCGGCATCACAGCAGTGGCAACATTCTAACTTCCCCTCATAACTCCCCAAAAAAGAAACATTTTTTATTAATATAAATCAGGATGAAAATGAAAAAAGTAAAGTTTTTGACAATGGCAAGTATCATGACACTTGCCGCCTGCATGACATCATGCAGCAGTGACGACAACAACGATGTTAATCCCAACCCTGGCACAGACACTGAAAAATATGTATGGAGCGAGGACGGAGGATTGAAGGCATGCGACCACATCCTCTTCAGCGAGATTGACAACAGCGAGAATGCAAATGGCGCACAGATTGGTAACGGCGATGCAGAATTTGTATTCACAGGCAAGCAGACACTAAAGAAAGGCACCTATATTCTCAAAGGATGGGTGTATATCGCCGATGGAGCCGAACTTACCATCGAACCGGGTACAATCATCAAAGGCGACAAGCAGACCAAGGCGTCTCTTATCTGCGAGCGCGGGGGTAAGCTCATCGCACAGGGTACAGAGTCAGAACCTATCGTATTCACCTCTGAGGAGGCAGCAGGTAGCCGTAAACCCGGTGACTGGGGAGGCATCATTCTCTGCGGTAAGGCTAAGAACAACCAGCAGGAGCAGCAGATTGAGGGTGGTCCGCGCACCAAGCACGGCGGCAACGACGATTCCGACAATTCTGGTGTACTGAGCTACGTGCGCATCGAGTTTGCCGGCTATCCCTTCCAGAAGGACAAGGAGATTAACGGTCTCACACTTGGTTCTGTAGGTAATGGCACCAAGATCGACCACGTGCAGGTGTCTTACACCAACGACGACTCATTCGAGTGGTTCGGTGGTAGCGTAAATTGCAAGTACCTCGTTGCCTACCATGGATGGGACGATGACTTCGACACCGACAATGGCTACTCAGGTGCCGTGCAGTACGGACTTGTTATTCGCGATGCAAGAATTGCCGACACATCACAGAGCAACGGTTTCGAGAGCGACAACAATGCAAGTGGTTCTGACGTGTCTCCCTACACAAACGCAACCTTCTCTAACATCACCGTTATCGGCCCGAAAGCCCAGACAGGTGTTAAATTCGAGAACACAACCGACTTCATCAATGGCGGTTCTGTATTCCCCAACAATGGTTCTGCCCTCGGCAAGTTCCAGGCAGCATTCCAGATTCGTCGTGCCTCACGCCTCAACATCATCAACTCAGTGGCTGTTGGCTTCCCCATCGGTCTGATTATAGACGGCGAGAAGGGCGACACTCCTACCCAGGCCAAGGCTGGCGCAATCCGCTTCCACAACAACGTATTGGCAGGTATGGACGTCATCGGTACTGACGCCAACAAGGTATATGATGATGTGCTCTACGACGCAGTTGGCAAGGCAGTCATCGACGACAACCAGAAGTCTTACTCTAACACCTTCTTCTTCCAGGAGGCTCTGAAGAACCAGGCTTACGACGATGCCACAGCCCTCGCCCTCGTTGACGCTTCCAACGCCGGTTCTCCCTTCATGCCTGCAGCTTCAAGCCCACTGCTCAGCCTTGCCTCATTCGATGGCGAGAACATTGCATGGTTTGACAAGGTGGCATACGTAGGAGCATTCAACGCCAGCGACAACTGGCTCAAAGGTTGGACTAACTTCGATCCTCAGAACACCAAGTATTAATCCGACCATATTTTAAGTACTAAATATCATTTGGATTAGGTTTTTCTCTTAAATGTCAATCCCCTTCTGCACGTGATGTACAGAAGGGGATTATTATATTTCTGACCTATCTTATATAAATAAATTACTTACAGCAGGCGCAGGGCTTGAGCTGCTTGATGAAGTCGTTGCCCTTGTCATCCACGAGGATGAATGCGGGGAAGTCCTCAACGGTAATCTTCCAGATTGCCTCCATGCCGAGTTCGGGATACTCCACACACTCGATGCTCTTGATGGAGCTCTGCGAGAGAACTGCAGCCACACCGCCGATGGTACCGAGATAGAATCCTCCGTGCTTCTTGCAAGCCTCGGTGACGCAGTCGCCACGGTTGCCCTTGGCAATCATCACAAGCGAAGCACCGTTGGCCTGGAACTCATCCACGTAGGGATCCATACGGTTGGCAGTGGTGGGACCCATCGATCCGCAAGGATAGCCCTCGGGAGTCTTGGCAGGTCCTGCATAGAGAATCGGGTGATTCTTGAAGTAGTCGGGCATACCCTCACCGGCATCCAAGCGAGCCTTGAGCTTGGCATGTGCGATGTCGCGAGCCACGATGATAGTGCCCTTGAGGTTGACACGTGTGCTGACGGGATATTTCGACAGTTCGGCACGCACGGCGTCGATACCCTTGTCGAGGTCGATTTCGATACCCTTGGGACCTTCGCCCGGATTGCGCATCTCGGCAGGGATAAGCTCTGTGGGATTGTCGTCCATCTTTTCGAGCCATATACCGTCCTTGTTGATCTTTGCCTTGATATTGCGGTCGGCAGAGCAGCTCACACCCATACCGATGGGACAGCTGGCACCGTGGCGAGGCAGACGGATGACGCGGATGTCGTGAGCAAGATACTTGCCGCCAAACTGTGCTCCGAGACCAATCTTGTGAGCCTCCTTCAACAGCTTCTCCTCAAGGTCGATGTCGCGGAAGGCACGACCAGTCTCGTCGCCTGTGGTGGGCAGTGAGTCGTAGTACTTGATCGAAGCGAGTTTTACGGTGAGGAGATTCTTCTCAGCCGATGTACCGCCGATAACGAATGCGATATGATATGGAGGACAAGCGGCAGTGCCGAGGTGCTTCATCTCCTCAACGAGGAACGGCAGCAGTGTGCCCTCGTTCTGGATGGTAGCCTTGGTCATGGGATAGAAGTAGGTCTTGTTGGCCGAACCGCCACCCTTTGCCACCATCACGAAGCGATACTCATCGCCCTCCACAGCCTCGATATCAATCTGTGCAGGCAGGTTGCAGCGGGTGTTCACCTCGTCATACATGTTGAGCGGAGCGTTCTGCGAATAGCGCAGGTTGTCCTGTGTGTAGGTGTTATACACACCGAGCGAGAGAGCCTCCTCGTCCTCAAAATCAGTCCACACACGCTGTCCTTTCTCGCCGTGGATGATAGCCGTACC
>JBJEAY010000203.1:0-15060 GCA_051869575.1 Prevotella sp.
CCAGAAGAACTATGTAGTGACAGCCTATTTTCAGACGGCTACCCTCGTGAAGACTTTTGTGCAGATGGCTTCGGTCTATTACATCGGTAATCTCTATCTCTGGGTGGCGGTTGAGTTGGGGTTCGGTATTATCCATGCCATCATCTTGAATTGGAAGATTCGGCAAACCTATCCCTGGCTGTCGGCTCATGCAACTGTCGGCAAGCAGCTGCGTGGCCACTATCCGGAGATTGTGGGGAAGACCAAGCAGGTATTTGTACATAAAATCAAGGATTTCCTGTTGCAGCAGAGCGATCAGATCCTGATCTTTGCCTTTGTTTCGCTGAAGATGGTGGCCTACTATGGCAATTATACCTTGATTATCACACGTATCACGATGCTCTTTAACACGGTGATGGATGGCATTGTAGCCGGAGTAGGTAATCTGATCGCTGAGGGTGATCAGCAGAAAATCTATAAGGTGTTTTGGGAAATGGTGTTTGTTCGTTATCTGATTGCAGGTATTGTAGTATTTGCGGTCTATCACGGCATCCAGTCCTTTATCTGTTTGTGGTTGGGTGAGGAGTATCTGCTTAGCTCTACGATTCTCATTTTGTTGTTGGTGAATACCTTTATCATGTTGTCACGAGGAGCCGTTGATCTGTTTAATATGGGGTATGGCAACTATCATGATACCTGGTCAGCCTGGGTAGAGGGAGCCATCAATATCTCCGTCACACTCATCACCTGTTATCTCTGGGGACTTCCTGGAGTTTTGATCGGGAAAATAGCCAGTATCTTTCCCATCATTGTCATCTGGAAGCCATTGTTTCTGTATCGAGCCGGTTTCCAGCGATCAATAGAAGATTATTGGAAAAACATTTTCGTGATATTGGCTTGTTTTGCCTGTTCTTTTGTTGTAGCTTCCGGTTGTTCCCGCTTCCTGCCGCTTAATCCCTATCACGATTTCATCGAATGGGTAGGTTATTGCCTGATCCTCACGGCTCTCTTCACCCTCCTTTATCTCAGTAGCCTTCTCCTATTGACTGAAGGAGCCAGAAACATGATGCGGAGAGTACTCAGAATTTAAAAACAGCCGATAGTATGGCGAAAACCAGGTTTATTTTTCACTTTTCGCTATGCTATCCCACTTTTCTTGAAAAAAAAGGCCATCTTTGTACCTAAGATTTAAAACTGGATAGTTATGAAATATTGCAATACGATCATAGGACGCCGACATGAGCAGGAGATCCTGCAGATGTGTTGTGACTCCCCTAAGCCGGAGTTTATTGCTGTGTATGGCCGCAGAAGGATCGGCAAGACCTATCTTGTGAAGCAGTATTTTAACGACACGTTTGATTTTTATGCCACAGGGGTATATCAGGCATCGCGTGCGGAACAACTCCGCAACTGGCAAGACCAGCTCAACAAATACAGTGGCATCAAGCGGACCAAACCTAAAGACTGGACAGAAGCCTTTACCCAACTTCAGGAATACATAGAAACGCTGGGCGATAAGGAGCGCATATTGATTTTTATTGACGAACTACCTTGGTTCGATACTCCTAAGTCAGGATTTCTACGTGCACTCGATCTCTTCTGGAATGGATGGGCCTCGGCTCAGCACAATTTGAAGTTGATCGTATGCGGCAGTGCCACGACATGGATGACCAATAAACTGCTTGGCGACAAAGGCGGTCTTCACAATCGGGTAACACGTCCATTGCATCTTGCTCCATTCACATTACATGAAACCGAACAATACCTTCAAAGTATGGGAATGGATTGGAGCAGACAGGAAGTTTTAGATACCTATATGATTGTAGGGGGTACCCCTTTCTATCTTTCTTTATTGCGTCCGGATTGCTCTTTGATGCAGAATGTGGATGAATTGTTCTTCAGTAACGATGCTGTTTTGCGTATGGAGTATCCCTTTCTGTTCAAGTCGCTGTTCAAAGAATCCACAATATATCGCCGGATAGTGGAACTGATTTCCTCCACATTGATAGGAATGACACGCCAAGATATTGTGAGAAGTCTGAAAATCATTGATAACGGAACGCTATCTGAAGTTTTGGATAATCTCGTAAAATGCGATTTCCTCCGACGTTATCAAACATTTGGAAAGAAGAAGAGCGATCCCATGTATCAGTTGACCGATATGTACACATTGTTTTATCTACGCTTTGTAAAGAACAACAACGGTCAGGATGAACATGCTTGGAGTACGATGAGCATGGGAAAAAGAAATGCATGGGCCGGGTATGCCTTTGAACAGATATGCATACTTCACATCAGGCAAATCAAGCAGGCTTTGGGTATCTCTGGAATCTCATCTGATATCTGTTCGTGGTATTATAATACCCCGCAACTCCGTGCGCAGATAGATCTTGTCATTGACCGCAGTGACAAGAATATAGATTTGTGTGAAATGAAATACTCAGATCATGAATTTGAGCTCAAGAAGGACTATGTGGAGTATTTAAAAGAACGCCGGGAATTATTTAGGGAGGCCACTCATACATCCAAGACCTTACGCTTGACACTTATTGCATCCAATGGTATCAAAGCGGGTAAATATGTATCATCGTTACAAGGCAAACTTACCCTTGATGACTTGTTTGCAAACTGATGGAGAATTCAGCCAATAGTACTTACTTTTCAAAGAAGATATACTTCATCGGCCAAGTAAGTATATCTTCTCATGCAAGGTAAGTATATCTTCTCTAAAAAATAATTTGAACACAATCATGAAACTATCTATCATCACCGTCAACCTCAACAATCTGGAGGGGTTGAAGAAGACATACGAAAGCGTGGTCTGCCAGACCTTCACGGACTACGAATGGCTTGTCATTGATGGCGGCTCCACCGACGGCAGCCGTGAGTTCATCGAAGAGCACAATGACAAGTTCGCCTATTGGTGCTCCGAACCTGACAAGGGCATCTATAACGCTATGAACAAAGGCATTGTTCGTGCCAAAGGCGAGTATCTCAATTTTATGAACTCTGGAGACTGTTTTGCGTGTGAAGAAACGTTGACAGGTGTGTTTGGAAAACTTAGGACTGCGGATATTCTCTATGGATATGTAACAGAAAATGTAAATGGAAGATGTAATCCATCACGTTTGATGAAAAAAAATGTGTATTGGTATGATTTATACTATTATACGTTTCCTCATCAAGGTACATTTATCAACAGAAAAATGTTTTCGATAGTGGGCTTATATGAAGAAGAGTGTAGAATTGTTGCGGATTGGAAATGGTTCATTATAGCCATACTCAACCATGAAGCGTCATACGAATTTATACCAGATAAGATCGCAGTAATACAAGAGGGCGGTATAAGTAGTACCTCCGCTTGTGAATTAGAAAGGCAACAACAGAGAAAAAAGATCTTTCCCAGGTATATTACCGAGGATGATGCACTAAATCTGACAATTCTATCCATCATTCAATCAACACAGCTTACACGCTTCCTTTTTAAGATTGTAAAAGTTATAAGTATTCAGATCTCTTCCTTTCGCAAAAAACGTGCAATGATTCGCCTAACACCTCAATAACGCCAATATGCTCATGAGAAGCTATACATACTAAAAGTATATGCCTATTTCAGTATTACAAGCTAAAATCATATTTTTGTAGCGTTGACAGAAAGCAGACAGTTATGACGAAAGTAAAACAATTACCATACGGAGTGGCCGACTTTGAATACGTAATGAAAGAGAACTGTTATTACGTTGATAAGACCATGTACATCCCTCAACTTGAGGCGCAACCTAACAATCTTATGTTCATCCGTCCTCGCCGTTTTGGTAAAAGCTTGCTGCTGAGTATGCTCAAGACCTATTACGACAAGGCGAAGAAGGATCAGTTTGAGGAGATTTTCGGTACGCTGTGGATAGGCAAGCATCCTACACCGCTGATGGGCAGATACCAGGTGATGCATCTCGACTTCTCACAGGTAGGAGGCACGATAGACGAGTTGGAGAAGAAGTTCGACCAATATTTGGGTTTTATGCTAAACAATTTTGTCAGAAAGTATGTAGATGACTATCCTGACTATTTTTTGGAAGAATTACTCGAAGAGAAAAGCGGAACCAACAAACTTATTATGATTACCTCCATCGCCAATCAGCTCCGCATCCCGATGTACCTCATCATCGACGAGTATGACAACTTCACGAATGTCGTTCTCGGTGAAAAGGGTGAGGAGGTGTATCATCAGATGACCCATGCCGAAGGCTTCTATCGTGATGTGTTCAAAAAGTTCAAGGGAACATTCGAGCGGATATTTTTCACGGGAGTAAGCCCTGTGACCTTAGATGACCTCACCAGTGGCTTTAATATTGGATGGAATATATCTACTTTGTTTTACTTTGACAAGATGCTTGGCTTCTCTACGGAGGATGTGCGCCAGATGTTCACCTATTATAAAAAAGCGGGATCACTGCCTGCAGACTGTGACATCGAGGCCATGATAGACGAAATGAAACCTTGGTATGACAACTATTGCTTCGCCAAGGAATGCCTTATAGATGACAATCGTGTATTTAATAGTGACATGGTATTGTTCTACCTGCGTAATTACATGATGTACAAGTCCTCTCCTGAGGTCATGCTTGACCCAAACACGAAGACCGATTATAACAAGCTGAAGAAACTGATACAGCTTGACCGTCTTGATGGAGATCGTAAGGGCATACTGCGTCAGATAGCCGAAGAGGGACAGATTGTCTCAGAAATTGTCCCATCTTTTCCGGCTTCTGCATTAGTCAAGCCAGAGATGTTCATCAGCCTCCTGTTTTACTATGGTATGCTCACCATCAAGGGTACCTACGGACCACAGTATATCCTCGGTATTCCCAACAACAATGTCAGGATGCAATATTACAATTTCCTGATTGAGAACTATTCGCTTGTGTGCGACATCAATACCAAAGATTTGGTTACGATGTTTACCCGTATGGCTATGGATGGTAATTGGCGTGATGCACTGCAATATATGTGCGATTGTTATAACCAACTCTCTTCCGTACGCGATTCCATCGAAGGTGAGCGTAACATTCAGGGATTCTTCCTTGCCTATTTAAGTCTGAATGTTTTCTATATCCCAGCTCCCGAACTGGAACTTCAGCATGGCTACTGTGACTTCTTCCTGTTGCCCAACATGACGCATTACCAGTCGCATCATAGTTATATTCTTGAATTAAAATACCTCTCTAAAGCTGAATATACCGAAGAGAAGGCTCTGAAACAATGGAACGAGGCTGTGGAGCAGATTAACCGTTATGCTGTGGCTCCAAAAGTGGAGGCTCTTCGCCAAGGCACACAACTGCATAAAATTATCATCCAGTTCTGCGGATGGGAGATGATGAGGATGGAGGAGGTGTAGTCTCTATAAGATCACTTTTGATGCATATTTATGATGAATAAAGGTTTAGTTTCGATCATTGTTCCGGTCTATAAGGCTGAGAAGTACATCCATCAGTGCGTTGATAGCCTGCTGGCACAGACCTACACGAATATCGAGGTTATCTTGGTGGATGATGGATCGCCTGATAACTGTGGAGCAATTTGTGATGAGTATGCGGCAAAAGACAGTCGGGTGAAGTTGTTTCACCAACAGAATGGAGGGGTGAGTGCTGCGCGGAATACTGGTTTAGCTAATGCGTTTGGCGAGTGGATTACATTTGTAGATGCTGATGATAAAGTGACAGATGATTACATAGAAAAATTGATGTCAAAAGATGGCGATTGGGTCATTGGAGGATATAGAGACACCAATCACAATTCATGTCATTTAAATGAAGATAACTACATTGGTAAGGAAAGGCTCATTCAATTCTTCAAAGAACATCTACAGAATTTATACACCAACAACATTGGCGGAAAGCTATATAGAAGTTCCATAATATGCAAGAATGGCATAAAATTCAATACCAAAGTCAGGTTCTCTGAAGATTTTCTCTTTAATTTGGAATTCTTGAGCCATTGCAATAGCGTGGCATTATCCAAAGATTCCAACTATATCATTACACCCAATCCATGTGTTGAAGAAAAATACAAACTTACACTACAAGAACTGTCTTATATCTTGGAACAGATAACAGAACGCACCAAGGCTTTGTCCGGAAAATGGGGGACAAGCCTAAATTGTAAAAAATCCATAAGGGTAAATATCGCAATGTATCCAATGAGGAAAGTCTTCATTGACAGTTCTGACTACGAAGAACTTTATTCTCAATATGTAGTGGAGAAAGAGGATTCCTCGTTTTATGACAGATTCTATTCTGACAATATATGCAGTCCTGTTATACGTGGAATCCGCCTTGCCAAAATGCACATAAAAACAGGGCATTTCATAAGGGCAATCAAAACAATATCTAAGGTGAAAAAAGCGTATGGAGCGATTATCCCCTCCATCCCTATGTCACGATATGACAGGCTTGTTGCCCTGCTTTGTAGATAACACGGCAATTCACATTAAATGAAATTAGCATCCTTCGACATATTCGACACAACATTACTGCGCCGTTGCGGAAAACCCGAAGCGGTGTGGCACATATTGGGTAAACGTCTTTTCCCCAATGACTATGATTTGTGTGAGGCATTTGTGGCTTGGCGCAAACAGGCAAAAGGAGAGATGCTAAAGGACATTTATGTGAACATCGATTCCGCTTTTCTTTCTTTGGCTGGAAAAAGTGTAGAGGAGATGATGCTGGCAGAAGAGGCAGTTGAGGAAGAGGTGCTCATTCCAAATCCAACTGTCTGTAAATTGATTGAACAGCGAAGGAATGAGGGGTATCACGTTGCATTTATCAGTGACATGTATCTGAGTAACCAATTCTTGCGGCAGGTATTGGAACGCAAGGGATGCTGTCAGAAAGAAGATGCGATCTATATCTCATGCGAGCACAACGCTCGGAAAGATACAGGTATGCTTTATGAGGTGGTTCGTGAAGAGTTGCACCCTGATGCATGGATTCACTATGGCGATAATCTGCGTAGTGATGTAAGGATGGCTCGTAAGAAGGGGATTCGTGCCATACACATAGATACAGCTTATAATGATGTGGAAAAAACTTGTGCGCAGGTTTCTCCGGCTATGACTGCTCTTTCACGGTTGCATCGCATGGAGCATGAGGGAGATGCCTTTACAGCTTTTGCTGTAGATTTTGTGGTACCAGCTTATCTGCCATACGCTATCTATGTGTTGCATGAGGCCCAAAAGATGGGTATCCGCAAACTCTATTTCTTGTCGCGAGATAGCTATATCTTGCTGAAGGCAGCGCAGGCCTTATCCAAAGAGTGGAAAGGACTGGAGCTGCATTACCTTTTCGTTTCCAGACGGTCGCTACTCTTGCCCTATCTCTGTGGTGAGGATGAGCATGCCTATTTGGCGGCAAGTGATCACCATACGCTTGTCCGTATCGACTCGATAGACAAGCGGCTTCGTCATTTGGGCACGTCCCGTGAAGAGATGCGTGCAAAGTTTGGCATCGAATTTCCCTATTCCAAGGTTAATAACCTCAAAGAACAGGAAGATTTTCTCCAGAAGATTTTTCATAGCGATTTCACTCCGTTATTGCAGCAGCGAGCACAGGAACAGCTGAGCCTGTTGTTAGATTATTTCCGACAGGAAGGACTGATGGATGGTGAGGCTTGTGCCGCAGTGGATGTGGGATGGTTGGGAACATCTCGCTTGATGATGAATCATATCCTTCGACGAGTCGGAGCAAAAGATTTGCACTTCTTTTACTACGGGGTGAGAAGAGATGTGTTTCCTCCTTCCGCTGGTCGCTATTCGACCTATTTCCAAGCCGATGAGCTTTCTACGGAAACTACGGCATTACTGGAGCATTACTACTCTGCTTCGCCTTATCCATCTACCATCTCTTACCAAAAGGGAGAAAGTGGGGAGGTGATACCTGTTTTTGTGGATAACGGGGATTTTCATCATACACCTATTACGCAAGCTAATCAGGTAGCTATGGAGACTGTCGCCTCAGCGATGCAGGAGCAGGAAGAGGTGGATGAGCGAATGCTCCGAGATTGGGCAAAATGTACATTTGCCTGTTTGGAGAATCCTGCTATGAATTTGGATATTACTCCATTGTCAAAGCAAGGTGAGTTTGATGATCATATACCTTTCGTGAAGCGATTGACAATCACAGAATTAATCCGTTTGTTGCTTTTAGGCGATCATGTCACTGGCTACGACCGAGGAAGTCTGAGACTGACTATTCCACGATGTCTGCTTGCTCTTGCATTCAGGTTAAATCAATTATCACGGAGAATTCGAGGTCTTCTCTATCGGAAATTTGTGCAGCATCGCATGGCATCTAAACTTTAATGCCTATCTTTACCAATCATATATGAAAAAGGAGGAATCGGTAGAAAATGACCGCAATGTTTGGTGGAGTCGGTATAATGTTATATTTTTATCAACGATTAAACTATGAGGATTGATATGAATACCATAATAATAGATGACCCACTTGTTTTTCAAGGGGGCGAATTGTATGCGAGAGCGAACCACTCTAGTTTGAAAGAACTGGTAAACAAGTATGTGGCCTCATTGGCAGCACAGGTTAATTCCTCAAATCAAAGGGAAAAAACGACAAAGTCGTTTACGGATACAAAAGAATTTCAAAATGCTATGGCCTTTATGGATTCTTTTGTAATAAACGATATGTCTTCTGTGGTGCCGATAGAAGAAGATGGCAAAGGAGCAATAGCACGTATAAAATATGGTGTATGAGGACTTTTGTTGATACAAATATTCTTATAGACTATCTCTGCAGGAGGGAGCCGTTCTTTCTTTCAGCGAAAGCGATTTTCGCATCCTGCTACATAGGGAAAATTGAAATAGTCTTATCAAGCTTGTCTATTGTCAATATTCTCTATATTTGTCGTAAGCAAAATTTGGAAGCTCTGAAGCTAAGTCTAATCGGACTAAGCCAATATATAGCCCTGAAGATTTTATGAAATTAATTGTTTGAGAACTTTTTCTCAAGTGCGAATCTATCTATACGGCATTTTGTCGCATCTATATTTGACATAATAAGCGGATCACATGGAAACGAAGCCATTAAAACCACTGCCAGTCGGCATTCAGACCTTCTCTGAGGTAATCAGCAGAGGGATGCTCTATATAGATAAAACGGAGTATGTCTATAAGATGACCAAGCTCAGCAAGTATATCTTCTTGAGCCGCCCCCGCCGTTTTGGTAAGTCTTTGCTCGTCTCCACGCTGCAAAGCTATTTCGAAGGGAGGAAGGAACTGTTCAAAGGATTGGCCATTGAGCAGTTAGAACAGGAATGGGAGAAGTATCCGGTATTGCGATTTGATATGAGCACGGCAAAGCATTGCAATAAGGAGGAGTTGGAGGAGTATCTTTCCAATATGTTGCGAAGAGAAGAGAACAGGATGGGCATCACACCTGTTTCGAATTCAGCAAATGACAGATTGACCGACCTTATTCAAATGCTATACACCAAGACTGGACAGAAGGTGGTAGTGCTCGTTGATGAGTATGATACTCCTCTGCTGGATGTGGTACATGAGGACAAACAACTTCCAGTCTTGCGTCAGGTGATGCGCAACTTCTATAGTCCCTTGAAAGCGTGCGATCCCTATCTGCGCTTTGTGTTCCTCACGGGTATTACGAAGTTCTCCCAGCTGAGCATCTTCAGCGAGCTGAACAACTTGAAGAACATCAGTATGCTGCCTCCGTTTGCAGCGTTGTGTGGCATTACAGAGGAGGAGATACAAACACAGATGTCAGACTATGTGGATGATTTCGCCGAGACACAGGCCTTAAGTCGTGAGGAGGTTATCTCCCAACTCAAAAAGCAGTATGATGGTTACCATTTTACATGGCCCTCACCAGATATTTTCAATCCCTATAGTCTGTTGAATGCCTTTCAAGACTGCACACTTGGCAGCTACTGGTTTGGCAGTGGTACCCCCACCTATCTGATAGAGATGATGCGGAAATACCACATTGTGCCATCTAAAATAGGTCCTTTCAGAGCGCTTGCCTCGGCTTTTGACGCACCAACCGAAAAAATGAAGAGTATCCTTCCCTTACTTTACCAAAGTGGATACCTGACTATCAAGGCGTATAACCGGATTTCTGGTATCTATACGTTGGACATGCCAAACAATGAGATACGTATAGGTTTGATGGAAAGCTTATTGCCCAACTATGTGTCGGATAATTCCACGGAATGTGGAACGATGATTGGAGACATGTACATGGCTCTATTGGATGACAATCTTGATGAGATGTTGCGCCTTCTGCAGGCTTTTCTGCTTACGATCCCCTATTGTGACAATGCTTCAAGTGAAGGACACTACCAGCAGCTATTGTATGTCATCTTCTCGCTGATGGGAAAGTATGTGGATGTAGAAGTACGTACTCCCACCGGTCGTGTGGATATAGTGATGCGTACGGACAAGGCATTATACCTCTTCGAGTTGAAATTGAACCGAAGTGCGGAGGCAGCCATGAATCAGATAGATTTGAAGGATTATCCCAGCCGCTTCTCCCTGTGTGGGCTTCCCATCATCAAGGTGGGTATCAACTTCGATGCTGAGAAACGCACGATTGGGGATTGGAAGATAGTATCTTGTAACTTTTTTGAATGACAATTTTGCCTATGCGCGGAAAATGTGTAATTTTACACATAAATGATATCAAAAATGTGTACAGTATCACATTTTCCGCACGTAAAGCAGATTTGAAGCCATGTTTAGGAGATATATTATAGAAAAGTTGAGGATTTGGAAGGACAAGTCCGACCGCAAGCCACTGATGCTGCTGGGAGCACGTCAGGTGGGCAAGACTTTTGCGCTCAAACAATTCGGTAGTGAATGTTTTGAGCACTGTGCCTATTTCAGTCTCGATGAGGAGAATGGAGTGGCAGACATCTTTCGCAAGACAAAGAATCCCATCCATATTGTTGAGCAACTCTCATTCCTTACTGACAAGCCGATAACTGCAGGTAAGACATTGCTGATACTCGATGAAATACAGTCCTGTCCAGAGGCGATCAGTGCACTGAAGTACTTTTGTGAGAATATGTCCGAATTGGCATTGGCATGTGCAGGTTCACTGTTGGGACTTGCATTTGGTCACGAAGGTTTCTCCTTCCCTGTGGGTAAGGTGGATCATCTGAACATGTATCCACTGACATTCAGTGAATTTCTGGAACGGAAGGATGCCGGACTATTCAGATATTATATGAATATCAACACCTTGGAGCCTTTACCCGAAGTATTCTTCAATCGTTTGGCCTCATCATTCAATGCGTATCGCATAACAGGAGGAATGCCGGAAGCAGCCATGAAGATGTTGGATGCAGATATGACAGCCGTGGAAGAGAAGCTAAGGAACATATTGAAGGACTATACGTTTGATTTTGTAAAACATGCTACACCCCTGTTGGCTAACCGGATTTCTCATGTATGGAACTCATTGCCCTCACAACTAGCCAAAGAGAACCACAAGTTTCTCTATCAACTCGTTCGTCCCGGAGCTCGTGCTCGGGAATATGAAGATGCCTTGCTTTGGCTCCAGAATGCCGGACTCATTCATAAGGTAAGCCTTTGTCAAACACCACGCATTCCGCTGAAGTCTTATGAGGATCTTAGCACATTCAAGATATACGCTTTAGATATTGGCATTCTCAGGGTGTTGTCGGAAATGGATGCCAGTGTATATATAGATACCACATCCGCTTTCAGCGAATTCAAGGGTGCCCTTGCAGAGAATTATATTCTACAATCTCTGACGGCCAATGGACTGAATTGCATGCGCTATTGGTCATCGGGTAACCGTGCGGAAGTGGATTTTCTTTTGCAATATGGCAATATGGTCATCCCTATAGAGGTGAAGTCCGACACCAATATCAAAGGCCGTAGTCTTGTAGAGTACGACAAGAAGTATTCGCCATCACTCCGTTTGCGCTATTCGATGCGTAATCTGAGTAAAGACGGAAATTTGATAAACATCCCTCTGTTTTTGGCGGACAGAACGGAGGTGTTAATTAGCCAATAATATATGATGAAAGTACCTGTTATCTTGTTAAATTACAATTCCAGTGCGGATTGCCGTAAGTGTGTGGCTGACCTAAAACGGCAGGAAGGGGTGGAGTTGGAGATCATCATTGTCGATAACTGTTCACGGAAAGAGGATGCCTCAGCTGTGAAGGAATTGGCAGCTGAGCAGGACTGTACTTTTATTGCAGCCAAAGAGAATCGGGGATATAATGCGGGTAACAATATCGGTTTGCGTTATGCAGCTGAGAAAGGGTATGCGTATGCGCTAATCGCCAACCCTGACATGGAGTTTCCACAGAGGAACTATATTGTTAGCTTGGTCAACGTGATGGAAAAGAAACCCGATGTTGCTGTATGTGGATCAAACATCATTGGAACAGATAATAAAAGACAAAATCCATGGAGGTTCTCAAAATGGTGGATTTATTTACCCTATTTTGAATCTATATTGCGATGCTTCAACCTATATTCCAGATTATTACCTCCATATAGTGCATATTGTGATATAGTAACGGGATGTTGTTTGATTGTAAGAATGCATTCGATTTGTAAAATGGGTTTCTTTGATGAAAATGTTTTTCTGTATTGCGAAGAGGCTATACTTGGAAGAATGGTTCAAAGAAACGGAGAAAAGACGTATTATTTTCATGATGCATTTGCAAAACATTGTCACATAGAATCGCAAAAAGGAAAATTCTCAAAACGCTACAAAACTTTTTGGCAAAGCAGGAGCTATTATCTGGAGCATTACAGTGGGTTTAACAAGTTTCAATTGATAATAATTGGTTTATCAAATTTTGCGTATCATTGGATGAAACTATTGTTCTATCATTTGAAGGAAGCAATTTGAAATGAAAGGTCTGTCACATATTTATCGTCCTGACTTATTGCAGAAAGACATTTTGTGTTTCTATATGGTGCTGATGTCCATACAGATAATTGCACTTGAGGGAATGGCAATAAGCCTCGTAAAAGCTGGAGCAATGGCATTTTCCTTTCCAATTCTCTTCTGTCTGCTCACTCGCTCGAGAAGGGATATGACAGCATTATTCTTGGTCATTGTCTATTGGACGGTTCTGGTATGTTGTAGCCTTATGTCCTCAAGCGTACTATCGTGGGATAGAATTATATATCGGGCGATGTATCTCTCAACATTCCTTTGCCATTATTATATATTACGTACAGAAACAGTCAATATCTCCTTGGTAAGGAAACTGTTTGCGTTTATTATTTGTGCATACGGTGTCACCTTCGTCCTGCAATGTTTTTTCTTTCTTATAGGGATTAGAGGGATGCTCCTGATAAATCTTTCTGGAGCAATCACTAAGGGCGGTGGCATCAAAGCCAATTGCTTAGCTATTGAGCCATCACATGCGGCACGAATATTGGCATTTTTGTATTGGGGGTATATTTCTTTAACTACTATTGTTAAAGAACGAGAGATGACTATTATTGAGCATTATAAGGAAAACCCATATGTCACTGTCTCATTTTGGTTGACTATGTTATTTATGGGTTCATCCACAGCGGTATTAGGAGCGGCAATTATAGGTATTCATTTTTTCAAAAAAAGACTTGAAATCTACCTCTTTGCACTATTGGCCTGCATTTTATTTATGAGCATTGACTTTCATATAGAAACAGTGGATCGACTTAAGAGAATAATTGAAGCATTTCTCTCTGACGACACAATGACTACATTGAAAAATACAGAATCCAGCGGCGGTTCAAGAATAGCTCCTATAATAAATACGTTTACGCAATTGGATGTGACATCATTGCATACCTGGATAGGGATAGGTTCTGATAACATACACACCTTTTCCGCTACGTGGACTACAAAAAAAATAGGGGACATAAACGATTTTGGCTTGATTACATATATATGTTCCCTTTTTTTCGTGTTTAAATGCTGTATCAGGCGATTCTTCTGTATAGAAACACTTCTTTTTGCAATATTGTTAGGTTTTGCTATAGGTAGCCTCTATACATGCTGGTGTGGAATGATGGTTTTTACAGCCATTAAATACTATAAGGAATTATATAAATACAATACCTCGTCCTCATAATGAATCCAGACTATCTAAATGTTATATTTCAAACTCTAAACGATTCTGGGTTAGAGTACTGCATACAGAATGGATATGAAGACATGCCATATTCATTTCCGACGGATATTGACATTTTCTATCGTAATGCGTCAGAAAAGCAACTGGATGTAATCGTATCAAAAGCTGCCGAAAATGCCAATCTGCATATCGTTCAGAAAGTAGCCATGGGCTATTATCATTTTGTATATTGGCTTACACCGCCTATACCAGAACCTTCGTTCCAACTTGAACTGGATTTTCAGTCGGAATTATCTTTAAGGTCTATGCCGCATTATTACATTCCCAATGAGTTATTGGATCGTAAAAGACCTTTTCGTAATTTCTATATCCCCTCTCCTTTCGACGAAATCATTTACACGATACTGCGTAGAACTGTAAAAAGGAATTTCGAAGAAAAACATCTTGCTACCATAAAAAGAGCCTTTGCCTCTGAACCACATAAAATAGAAAAAAGGATATATGATTCATTCGACGGCGATATGGCAAGTCATATCATTGAACTCATCAAAGGCAATAGTGCGGAATCTTTCAAATCACATTACCCGACATTCAATAGGTATGTACGCGGTCAATCAAAGATAAACAATACACTCATGAAACGCATTTGCCAGTGTTGGTACAATATTACAAAAATGTTGCCATTGAGGTTTTTTAGACCTACAGGTATGGTTATTGCGTTGCTGTCTCCTGATGGGGGTGGGAAAACGACAATTTTGAATGCTTTGAAAGAATATGGGATTACATCTTTCTCGGGGGTAGAGAGAAAATATGTCCGACCAGGATTATTCCAAAACATCGGACAATATAAACCGAACGCAAAACCTGAGATGACAGACAATCCCAATCCTCATGGTCGAAAACCAGATGGTACGATAAAGTCATGGATAAGGTTCTTGATCT
>JBJEAY010000204.1:0-2798 GCA_051869575.1 Prevotella sp.
GAGCCGAAGGCTCATAATCTGTGTCAATCTGTGCTAATCTGTGGTCTATAAAAACCATGCAGCCGTGTCTTTTATAAAAAGCTGTGTCATTCCGTGCCTAAAACAACATCGCGCAGCCTCCGTGCTCTCCTAATGCCAAAGGCGTTATATCTCATCACAAGATAATATACTCTTAATCTCTTTTCCTCTGTGGTTTATTTTAAAATATTCATGCAACTCGCTTGCAAAGATACGAAAAATATAATAAAATATCTCAATTTCTTTGCAAAGTTACGAAAAATACCCTAACTTTGCAGACAAAATTTAGAAAAAACGTAGAAAGACATGAAAAAAATAATCCTTTTATGCGCATTGGCAATGATGACACTGTCAACAATGAATGCAAAAGAACAACTCGACATCAAGAGTATCGCTAACGGAGATTTCTATGGCGAACGCCTTGCGGCCGTGAAACCGGCAAGCGACGGAGAGACATACATGCAAATCTCCAAGGACAGAAGAAAAATAGTGAAATACTCCTTCAAGACAGGTAAGGAGGTGGCTACCGTGTTCGACCTCGACAACGTGCGCGGACCAAAGATACGCATAGACGGAGTGGATGGATATATCGTCAGTCCCGACGGAAGGAATATTCTCATTCAGACTGCCACACAATCCATTTACCGCCGCTCGTTCACTGCCGAATACTATATCTTCGACGTGCGCAACAACAAGATGGTGGCACTATCGCTCGCAGGTCCGCAGCAGACACCAGTGTTCTCGCCCGACGGTACGATGATTGCATTCGTGAGGGAGAACAATATCTATCTCGTCAAACTGCTCTACGACAATGCCGAGAGTCAGGTGACGAAGGACGGAAAATTCAACGAGATAATCAACGGAGTACCCGACTGGGTGTATGAGGAGGAATTCACCACCAACTCGTCGATGGTGTTCACCGCCGACAGCCGACAGATATGCTGGATAAAATACGACGAGTCGAAGGTGAAGCAATATTCCATGCAACTCTTCCGTGGCAGTCATCCCGAAAATGAGGAATATGCCACATATCCAGGACTTTACACATACAAATACCCCAAGGCAGGAGAGGACAACTCGAAGGTGTCGGTGTGGAGCTATGACATCAAGTCGCATCAGACACGCAAAATGGAAGTGCCACTCGATGCCGACGGATATATCCCAAGGATAGCCGCTACGGAGGATGCATCGAAGGTGGCAGTGTTCACCCTCAACCGCCATCAGGATCACCTTTCTATATATATGGTGAACCCATTGTCAACCCTCGCCAAACTCGTCATCACCGACAAGGTGGATAAGTATATCAAGGAGTCGGCAGTGCAGGAAACACGCATCGTGGGCAACTATCTGCTGTTGCCATCGGAGCGCGACGGATATAACCATCTCTATCTCTACACACTGACAGGACAGATGAAGCGAAGGGTGACCAACGGACAGTGGGAGGTGCTCGACGTGTATGGCGTTGACGGAGCCACAGGCGATGTGTATTATGCCGCCAACCCCGACGGAGCCACAGACAAGCAGGTGTTTGTGGCGCGTGCCAACGGAAAGACCGAGCGTCTCACCCATAAGGCTGGACAGAACTCAGCCATCTTCAGCAGCAACTACAAGTATTTCATCAACGTGTGGAGCGACCTCAACAATCCACTCACATACACCCTCAACACCGTGGGGGGCAAGCAGACCGCAGTGCTCATCGACAACAAAGAGCTGAAGGAGAAGTGGGCAAACTATGAAACAGGAACGAAGGAACTCTTCTCATTCACAACCTCGGAGGGAGTGAAGCTCAACGGATGGATGATCAAGCCCGCGGGATTTGACGCCTCGAAGCTCTATCCAGTGATCATGTATCAATATGGCGGCCCTGGCAATCAGCAGGTGCTCAACTCGTGGAACATCGGCAGTAGAGGTCAGGGTGCAGTGATTGAGCAGTATATGGCTCAGCAGGGATATGTGGTGGTGTGCGTTGACGGACGAGGAACAGGCGGACGCGGTGCCGACTTCGAGAAGTGTACCTATCTGCGCCTTGGCGAGAAGGAATCAGCCGACCAGGTGGAGACCGCCTTGTGGCTCGGCAACCAGAGTTACGTGGATAAAAATCGTATTGGTATATGGGGATGGAGCTACGGCGGATGGAACACCCTCATGTCGATGTCGGAGGGACGACCGGTGTTCAAGGCTGGAGTGGCTGTTGCGCCTCCCACCTGCTGGCGCTATTACGACACGGTATATACCGAGCGATTCATGCGCACTCCCAAGGATAACCCCTCGGGATATGACGAGGTGAACCCCATCGTGCGTGCACCCAAACTGCATGGCGCACTGCTCATCTGCCACGGACTTGCCGACGACAACGTGCACTTCCAGAACAGCGCCGAATATGTGGAGGCACTCGTGCAGGCCGACAAGGACTTCCGCCAGTTGGTATATACCAACCGCAATCACGGCATATCGGGAGGCAACACCACCAATCACCTCTTCCGACAGATAATGAACTGGTTTAATACAGAATTAAAATAATCAAAAAACAAACGAAAATGAAAACATTAGCTACTATCGCCCTCGCGCTGATGATGATGCCACTGACGGCATCGGCAGCCAAGGCAAAGAAAAAACAAACGGTGAAAAAGGTTGCGGCTATCGAGACCGTGACAAAGATGAACGATGACTATCAGGCAAATCATGCCCCCGAGGTGGGGACGGATGCCGACAATGCAGCCTATTTCGCCGCCAACATGGAGGCATATCGACTGACGGGGAATGCACGCTATCTCGAATAC
>JBJEAY010000205.1:0-2791 GCA_051869575.1 Prevotella sp.
GCTATCCTCGACAATCTCCAGTCGTTCCTAATGGAACTGGGTCAAGGATTCTGTTTCGAGGCTCGACAAAAGCGAATCCTCATCGACCATGATTATTTTAAGGCCGACCTCATATTCTACAACCGCATTCTGCATTGCCATTTCATCGTGGATTTAAAGGTTGACCGCTATCGTCACGAATACGCCTCCCAACTCAATACTTATAAGAACTACTATCGCCATGAGGTCATGCAACCGGGCGACAACCCTCCTATCGGCCTCCTGCTATGCACTGACTATAGCGATACTCTTGTACAGTATTCCACCGAAGGTCTCAGTGATATCTATGTAGGAAAATACATGCTTCATTTGCCCTCTGCCGAAACCATCAGGCAATATCTGATAGACCACATGCCCAACAAGTCTGAAGATGAAAGTGGAAGCAATGAATAATCAGCATTAATAATCATTCAAAATCAATGTTGACATGCAATACTACTTACTTTTCAGAGAAGATATACTTCATCGGCAAAGTAAGTACTACTTCTCGGGCAAAGTAAGTATATCTTGGAAAATTCCGACTCTTTCTACGCTCGGGATAATGCATGCAAGCATTCCTTCTCCTCTCGCTTAACGAAAGAGTTCTCTGAAAATGGAGGTATCAAATAATCAAGCCTTATGATAATCGGATTGATCATACGCAATTTCAAGGTGTATAAGAAAATCAACTATATACCTTTGTCCAAAGGTTCTAATTTCAATGGTCTTATAGGTATGAACGGTATTGGAAAGAGTTCCGTACTTGAAGCCTTGGACTGTTTCTTCAATCAAAAGCCATGGATTTTGAATATAGAAACCAAAAATCTGGATGAATCTTGGGTGATGCCAGTCATAGCACTCAAAAAGTCAGATTTTGACTTGGAGGACCAAAAAGAATTGGCAGAAAAGGTCACCTCATACGTCCTTTCAGATGATGAGGTTACTAATGCCGTTGAGAACAGGAATTATGCAGAGCATATCAAAGCCTTGCGGAACAATCTACCCAGTAACCTGAAGGAGGATTACTACATTCTCCCCATTTGTCTGGACGGTAACTTCAATGTTTCTTTTGGCATCTTCAACATCCAGCATTTCAAGCAGACTGTATTCCCTGACTTACAAGACGACGAGGAAAAGCAAAGAATCCAATACAAGCAATTGTATGACAGGATAGTTTCCCTGCTTACCTATGTTTATGTGCCAAAAGATATAGAAGCGGAACGGTTCGTGTCGTTCGAGAACCGCGACCTTCAGCACCTCATCGGCAAGGAGTTGACGGATATTGTGAGCAAAAGCCTGAGCAAGGATGCCATCGGCAGAATCAGCTCAGAGCTGAAGTCGTTTGTTGACAACCTATCCTCCTCGCTTGACGGTTATAAATTCAAGGCACGGAGCAATTACCAGCCCAATTTGAAGCCCTATAAGATTTACGACCTCATCATAGAGGAATTCTTCTCTTTGAGAGCTCTTTTCAAAGAGAAGAATGCCAAGGACATACCTCTTGTTCAGCTCAGTTCCGGCGAGAAGCAGCAAGCCATCATCCAGTTGATAACAAGACTCGTCACCAAGTATCGCGACTCGAATAAGGGGCTGATAGTTGCCGTTGACGAGCCGGAATCCTCCCTGCATGTGTCGCTCTGCTATGAGCAGTTCGAGAAGCTGTATGAAGTGAGCCAGTGCTGCAGCCAAATCCTGTATACCTCCCATTGGTACGGCTTCATTCCCACACTCACCAGCGGAAGCATCCTCAATATATCATGCGATTCGGGTACATATGATTTCAACATCTTCAATGCTGATAATTATAGGGAGGAAATCAAGTTTGCCGACAGGGAGCAGAAAGGAAAACTTCCCATTGATGTCATGGTCAAGTCTTCCAACGACCTTGTCCAGTCCATCCTGAGCAGTATCATACGGGACGACTGTTACAACTGGCTCCTTTGCGAAGGCTCTTCTGACAAGATTTACCTGTCAGCCTACCTGAAAGAAGAGATAGCCCATAAACGCCTGCGGATTATCCCCGTATGCAAGGCGAGCGAGATAAAGAAGATGTATGAACACTTGAGCATTGCCATAGAGGAACTCAGGGATAGTGTCAAGGGCAAGGTGTATATGCTGACCGATACCGATGCACAGCTGTTGGAATACGACACTAAGGAAGGACTGGAAAAGCGCATCATCTGCCGTCGTATTGTAAACGAAGGTGACACAACTCGTCTTGTAAAGATAACAGCCAACCCCAAATCACCGAAGACGGACATAGAAGATGCGCTCAACGGCAAATTGTTCCATAAGGTACTAGTCACATTTAAGCCGACAAACGAGGAGCTGTCTTTTCTGGATGAGCAGGAAAGAGAAGAGACATCCAGTTTCTCTGCACTTGATTTGAGACCAAAGGAATATGAGAAGATGGACCAGTTCTTTTCAAAGGAAAAGGGCCGGAACAAGGTGCTGTTTGCGAATGAATACGTAAAGTTGATGCAGGCAAGGGAATACAAAACTCCTGAATGGATAGAAGAAATCAAACGATTCTTTTAATGCGTAAATACTCAACCTATTGATTGTACTTATCTTTCAAAGAATTCTTTGATTATGCGAGTGAAGATGAAAAATGTCTCGGACAATTGCAACGGCTGACAGGAATAGGCAAAAACATAATTTCAAATGTTTCAAAAACAATATTTTAGCAAACGGGACAGTGTCCTGTCCCCGTGTCCTGAGGCAGGCGTCCGTTTCGCCCGTCTTATGTCAGTCTTTGCCAATATCCGGACCC
>JBJEAY010000206.1:0-2788 GCA_051869575.1 Prevotella sp.
ATATCTTTTAACCGATTTTGTTATCACACACCTAACTATCTAATATTTCGAAGATTACGATGTTTCACGAAACACGATTGTAATATCTACACTTGCATTTTTCGAACTATCTGATTATCAGTTGATTAATCAAAAACAAGCCACTCTTAGGGAATAATCCCTAAAAGTGGTTTGCTATGTCTGAAAGTCTTTATTTATCAGCCCTTTCGCCCTCCGAATCCGAGTTTCGGCTCACGAGTGGCGTAATTTATACAAAATAAAAATAACTAATCTCGTTGCATTTTATTTTGTTACTTGTCCTTGCGTCCGAAGAGGGAGAAGTGGACATATCTCTTGGGATGAGCCTTGAGGTCGATAAGCAGTTCGTTGGCACTACCCATTGTGTTGCTGAGATTGTTATACAAGGTGGGGTCGCGCATGAGCAATCCGAGTGTACCCTCGTTGCTGTTGAGCTTTGCCGTCATCTGCTCCACGTTGTCGAGAGTGGCGTTCACCTTGTTCATTGTAGCTTGCACGTCGATTTCGCTGAGGTTGCGAGTGAGTGTCTCGGTGTTGTCCATCACGTTGTTGGCTTTTGCCATGAGCGTGGGCAACTGCTTGTTCACTCCGCCCATCATCGTGTTGAGCTGTTGGGTAGTCACTGTCAGGTCGGCAGTGATCTTCTCCACGTTGTGCAGCGAGTTGGCGATGGCTGGGTCGGCAAGCAGTGCGTTGACACTGGCGAGGATAGAGTCGAGCTTGGGCAGCATCTTCTCCACGGTAGGCAGCATGGCTCCCACCCTCGACATGAGTCCTTCGCTCATGTCGCCCTTGATGGTGTCGCCAGCCTCCATACGCTCGCGCGGGTTGTTGGCGAGCAGCAGGTTGAGTTTGATATTTCCGAGCATGTCGGCTTCAATCTCAGCCGATGTACCCTTGGGCAGTCTCATCTTGGCATCGATGTCGAGCACTGCCACATTAGGTTGGTCGCCGCCATAGTTGAAGATGATGTCCTTGACGATGCCCACCTTATATCCGTCGGCATACACGGGACAGTTGGCCGAGAGTCCGCTCATGTCGTCAAACTGTGCATAGTATCTCGTGTCGGAAGACGTGAGATTAACACCCTTCAGAAACTGTAGTCCGAAGAACAACACCACAAGGCCCACAATGGCCACAAGTGCGATTTGCACTTCCTTTGTAAAGTATTTCATAACTGTAAATATTTAATTCTTTTTGATTGGGAAGTTATTTTGGGAAGTTATGAGGGGAAGTTATGAGGGGAAGTTATGAGAAGCCAAATGTCTATGCGCTAACACTAATGGCCCTTTAACTCCTTATCATAACTCCTTATCATAACTCCTTATCATAACTCCTTATCATAACTCCTTAATACTTTAATATTTTAATTCTTTAATATTTTAATTTTTTAATTCTTCCTAAACTCCCTTATCGCCTGCTGCACATCCATTCTCTGTCCGTCCTTGAAGGCGATGATAAACGCCTCGGGGAAGCGGTCGAGCAACTGTTTGCGCAGTCGGTAGATCTCGTTGTAGTTGGTGGATGCTCCCACCGTGTATTTATACAGGTTGCCGTCCTTATAGAAGTCGGCATCCTCCAGCCCCTTCAACTGTCGGCTTCCGCTCTTGAGTTTCACACTGCTCGTGAGTATCTGCACCTTGAACACCGGAGCCTCGTTCTTTTCCGGAGCTTCAGTTTGCTGAGAAGCATCATTCTTTTCTTCCTTCGTTTCCTTCTTATCTTCCTTTTTCTCTTCCTTTACTGTCTCCTTTTCGGGTTCAGTCATCTGCGGCTTCACGTCCTCTCCCGGTTTGAAGGGCACGGTGAACGACTTGTCATACTTTGCCAAGTATTCGCAGAAAGCCTGATATATGCCCCTGCCCATATTGGCCACGCCCTCGTCGCTATTGAGGAATTGCTCCTCGGAGGGAGTGGAGATGAATCCCAACTCAATGAGGCAGCTTGGCATCGACGTCTCTCGGAGCACAAGAAATCCCGCCTGCTTCACTCCCTTGTTGGGTCGTGCCGCCACTGCGCATGTGCGCTTCTGCACAAGCCGTGCCAGTTCCACGCTCTGCGCCATGTTCTTGTCCTGCAGGAACTCAAACATGATATAGCTCTCGGATGAATTAGGGTCGAATCCCTCGTAGTGCTGCTTGTAGTCCTTCTCGATCAGGATGACCGAGTTTTCCCTCTTCGCCACATCAAAGTTGTCGGATGCCCTGTGCATACCGAGGGTATATGTCTCCAATCCCGTAGCCCTTGCGCCCTTGGGCAGTGCGTTGGTGTGTATGGAGATGAAGAGGTCGGCCTTGTTGCGGTTGGCAATGTCGGCTCTTTGATGTAGCGGGATAAAGACGTCGGTTTTGCGTGTGTATATTACTTTCACCTGTGGGCAGTTGTTCTCCACGAGTCGTCCGAAGGCGAGTGCCACGTTGAGGTTGATATTCTTCTCCTTGGAGAAAGTGCCAAGAGCGCCAGCGTCATGACCTCCATGTCCGGCGTCGATGACGAGGGTGAAATTCTTCTTGGCTGCCATTGCCACAGCAAGTGTGAATACCAGCATTATCGTAGCTACAATCCTTCTGTTCATATACCTTATTATATATTCAGTTTGCAAAATTAGTAATAAATATCGACATAACGGGCAAAATGGCGTGATATTTATCATTTATTAATAATTAAAGTTTCGCAGATGCTCAACTATTTGGGAGTTCAAGGAGTTTAAAGGAGTTAAAGGAGTTAAAGACAATAGTCTTTTCGTCCATTTGGGAAGTTCTCAGGGGAA
>JBJEAY010000207.1:0-2787 GCA_051869575.1 Prevotella sp.
CCGCATCAGGTCAGTATAAATACCACTTGCCGAGCCATTTTCTCAGTCCTGATACCATGGTCAGAAATAGTATGTTTATGATTTATTTCTAAATACGATTCAGCAAAAATAAGGGAATAAAGTCCAGTCTTGGCATCAGAGTACCAAGACAATAACTTAATTCTCAAAAAACAGTGATTTGTAAAGATATAATAAACAAAAAACTGAAATTTACAATGTTTTTTAATATTCGCCTGCAAATATCCTCAATCCCTCCGTCCAGGCATCTTTTCTATCAGCTGCTCGTACACAAGCGAGTATGCCTTATGTGGTGCGAACTTTATCTCTGGACGGAGAAGAGGCATTACGTCTTCCAAAAACTCCTCATCCTGCATCTTCTGTACCATATTCTGTACGAACTCCTTATACGAAGGAGCCTTATCTGCAACAAACTCAATGTATTTTCGATAACAATCCAGTACCTTCTCTACATTCGGTTCACGAATTGTCAATGCCATGTAGAGGTCGAACAAGTCTCGCCCCTTCTTCCGCTGGTATAGCGCACGAACCTTTGTACCCACCAGCTCCTCAAAGTGATAAGTGGTGAGCATGGCTTCACCCGAAAACCAGCCGTTCTTCATACTGAAAGGCACTTCATGATGACCCAACACGTTGAAATGCTCAAAGCAGTTAATCTCCACCTTCAGACGAATCTGTTGCACTGGAGGAATTTCCGACTCCATACGGAACAGCAACTTGTTACTATGCCTCTTTTGCTGAGTCGTACGGTTCGGCAACCATTCCAACACCTCGCCAAGGCGAAACATGATAGGCTTGATCGGACCAGGATGTATCTGCACAAGGTCGATATCCTCACTGTACCGCGGCTGAGGATGAAGAAATAACTTGTGTAAAGCCGTGCCACCACGAAAAGCCAGATTCTCCTTGAGAAAAGGGTCACTGAAGATGCTCACCAAAGCGCGACTAATAATCAAGTCCTGCTCCACCATAAGCGGATTAGACCATGGCACCACTTCGTGCCACTCATTTATATATAATTCAGGAATCATATCTCGTCAATTTCCAGTTCGTAGTTTTCAACCACCTTCCAGCGCTCGTCCATAGGCATATCGTCAGTCATAGGAGTCGTTCGCTTCAACGGAACCTTCCTGACTGTCTTGCCCGTTTGCTTCATCAGACTATAGAGCGAATCAGCCTGTTCATGCACTTCTATCAGGTCAAGAATGAATCCCAGCCGCTGTATCGTTGCCACACTGAAATAAGACAATAGAGGCAATTTGCTCTCGTCCCACTTTGTCTGTTCGCAAAGTTCCACAAGCAATTCCGCCGCACGGCTCAGTCCACCCACTTTCTTGCTTTCCGCCACTACATCCAAAGCCGTCAGTTCCGCATCAGCCACAGTCATATAGCCCGACTGAGTCTTCACCTTATGAGTGAACTCCAACGGCAGATCCTGCCTGAGCGTAAACTCCAACTTTGTTCCATTTTTCACCCCCGAACGAATCGGTCCGCCATTTACCGTTGTCTGAAACACCATTGCCATCTGATGAGAAGCGCCATTGAGGGCTGCTGCTGAGAGGTGCGACACATAATAGTCGCGTCTGAGAAAAGCCATCAGCTTGTCAATGTAGAACGAGGGAGGCACAACTCCCTTAAGCCTGTATTCCATGGCAACCGCTACGTAGAAATTCTGCCAAGGCGACATAATCGCCCCCTTGGCTTCAAGCCTTTGCAGACTCCTGTTCACGCTGACCTCCTTGATAGGCAGACCCAAATCCAGCACATCCTGCTTCGTAAACATATACCGTCCACGAATCATCTGGTCTTCCACCCAATGCTGTATGTCTGATATGTCAATACCCATATTAATATCTGTAATTCGGAAGCATAAAGTCACCACTATAGTTGCTTTTTGCTTTTTGCATGCAAAATTACACTTTTTTCTTCTAATCCTCCAAACAAATTGCCGGCAATCTGCAGATTTGTAACTTTCAACCACGCGGCAGCCCACCAGGAATGCCACCATCAGATCAATAATATTATACTATAACTCATAAGCAGGATTATGAAACCTATAAGGTTTTTATAGCTGCGAGCAAGATCCCTGTTATTGACAATTCACAAGCAGTATCGGCCAGATGACCAATAGTGCCAACAGTGAAAGGGTGAAGTCTATCACCCGTTTGAGAAAGTGCTTATACATAATTACTCTAAATGTTTCATGATCGCATTGAACGTATGTTCCGTCGTATAGTTGTCGAGGAAGAATTGATAGCCCCTCTCGCCCATCTGCCTGATGTCAGAAGCGAGCATACGGTCGATGGTCCTGACAAATGCCTCCACTGAATTGCTTGGGCAATAGAAGCCGTAGCCGTTCTGTTCTGCCAAAGCGCCCGTATCGCAATTCGGGTCGGTGCAGGCAATGATCGGCTTGCGGCTCATCAGGTAGGGCAGCAGACGGCTGGGATAGTTGGGGATGGTGAAGCGATAGTCGAGGAATATCAGCCCCACATCACAAGCCTCCGCCAACTTGTCATAATCCTCCTTCGGCAATCTGCGGAAGAGCGTCACCGCCTTCGGGTGACATTCCTTCACGAAAGCCTCTAACTTGGGGTATTCCGTTCCGTCACCCACTATCACGAAGTGGCAGTCCTCCCGGTCCTTCACCGCCCTCATGCACTCCACAAGGAACGGTATGCCCTGCGGCTTTCCCATGTTGCCGCCATAGATGAATATAGGGACATCCGTGGGCAGCAGCCTACCCCCATCCCCTCCCTGAAAGGAGGG
>JBJEAY010000208.1:0-2784 GCA_051869575.1 Prevotella sp.
ATATCGGCAATACTCTTATTGGTATCCACAAGCATTCGTGAGGCATAGCCAAGTCGGATGTCGATGATATAGTCGCTGACGGTGCGGCCGGTATGGAGCTTGAAGAACCGGCTGAAGGCTGTCTCGCTCATGCAAGCGAGTTGGGCGAGCGTCTTCAGTTTGAGTTCGTCCATATAATGACTGTTGATATAGTTCTTCACCTTCAGAATCCTGTGCGAGTCTTCCTCTATATTCACCTTGGCATAGCTTGAGGTGGCAAGTGTGTAAGAGCCTTCACATCTCGAAAGTGTGTCGAGAATCTTGAGGAAACTGACAAATGCCTCGAATCCGTCCTTAATGGTGCTTAGGGCAAGGATGTCGTTATACACCTTCATAATGGCATCCATGGGGAATGCCAATCCCTTACGTGCCTGGTTGAGCATACGGTAGATGCGCTGGAATGGGTTCTTGCTGAAGAGGCTATCGGATGACAAGTCGAACTTGAACTGCACCGTAATCTCATGAATATCCTGACTTACGCAGGAATTCTGCATCCATACATGTTCCAGTTCGAGACTCGTGATGAGCACGAGGTCGTATTCGCCAATCACCTCACTGCTGTCTCCCACTATGCGTCGCACGCCTGGTGCATGCTCAATGAAATTGAGTTCAAACACCTCGTGATTGTGGATAGGATAGGTAAACTCCTTCTTGTGGCGGTCGGCTATATACAACACGTCTTTTTCCATGAGAGGTGTAATCTCATGGAGTACATGATCGGGGGCGGCAGTTGGTTTCATATATTTTTTTTTTCAATTTTCAAATTCTCTCAATGATTTCAAGGCACATGCGGCCATTGTGGTAGGGGCACTTCCAGAATCCGGCCTTGTCGTCGTCGAGATTAAGTGTTCCGTCGGGACGGCGGCTCCAATACCATTCGCCTCCCTCATAGTCGATGAGGTTGTCTTTGATATACTGCCAGCAATGCTGTGCCTTGTCGAATGCCGATTCGTCGCCGAAGTGCTGGTAGATATTGTAGAAGCCGACAACGGTCTCAGCCTGAACCCACCAGTGAAGGTCGTTATCCACATGACCAGTGTCGAGGTTGGCCTCGTGTATCATCGACCCGTCGGGATTTAGTCCCTTCTCCGATGCTTTTGCCACGAGAGGCACTATCTCCTCCACTTTTTTCAGTATGTCGGCATCACCGAGTACGAGGGCAGCCTCGTGCATCAGCCATGAGCACTCGATGTCGTGTCCGTAGCTTTCGAGATGTCCTGCACCACGTGTCCAGTCTTTCTCGAAGAAAAGGTCGAGATGATTGGTTTCGGGATTGAGAATCTTGTCGGTGAAGATGCCGATTATATTTCGCAATGCCTTCTCCAATCGCTCGTCTTTCCATACACGATATAGGTTTGCGTATGGCTCGATGATATGCAGATGGGTGTTCTGCGACTTGGGGTAGTTGGCATCCAACTCAGAGAGACGCATGTCGGCAATCTCGCCCCATTCTCTTGTGCAGGCCTCGATATATCCGTTATAGATAACATCGAGTGAATGTTCTTCGATACAGTCGAAGAGTTGTATTGCATAGTCGAGAGCTTCCTTATCGCCAGTGGCACGCACATATTCGCTCAGTCCATAGATCATAAAACCGATGGCATAAAACTGCTTTTTGGTGTCCTTGGGATTGCCTTGGCAGTCGAGCGACCAGTAGGTGCCGCCATACTCACGGTCGATGAAATGGGCAATGATATAATCCTTGGCTCTTGTTGCCATTTCGAGATATTCGGGTTCGCCGAGCACTCGGTATGCAGCTGAGAAGGTCCATAGTATTCTTGCGTTAAGAATACCACCCTTTTCGGCATCGGCATGAAGGATGCCGTGACCATCAATACGCCCATAGAATCCACCATTCTGTCGGTCAACCATTTTGTTAATCCAGAAGGGCAGGATGTTGCCCGTGAGCACATCCTGCATTTCCTTCTTGAATAAAACTAACTTGTTTTTATCCATTATACAATGATTGTTAAGTTATTATTTCTTTATAGGATACTTGAGTATCAATAATATTATTAATACAGCTATGATAGCGGGGAACAACGAGAAGAGCGACCATATCATAGTGAGAACCGAGTCGGTGATTGAAGCTGGATCGACAATGGTGTTGCCCATATCGTCGGTGGTCATGCTTGCTCCTGCAAGTCCGAGGAACAAGGCTACGAGCGAGCCAGAGATGGCTGTACCAAACTTCTGCGACATCGTTCCAGATGAGAAGATGAGACCGGTGGATGAGCTTCCGTTCTTTTCAGTGGCATAGTCAGCCACATCGGCATACATCGACCACAGCAGCGGAGAGTAGAGGCCAATTCCGACAGAGGTGAGCACCACTAATGCCACCATCACCCATATATAAGCGGGATCCATCGGCACGAAGAAGAAGGCGACAGAGAAGACTGCGCAGATAATGGCAGCCACGATGAATGCCTTGCTCTTGGAGCCTACCATCTCAGTGAACTTAGGCGACAGACCGCCGAATATCATACAGGTCAATTCGCCGAAGGTCATAAACACGGTGTAATTGATAATCAGGCCACTGATGGTTATCTCGCCACCAAGACAATAGGTGAGCATATATCCCGCAACGGCATAGCGGAATCCGTTGAAGAAGTTTGTGCATACACCGATGAGGGTGAGATAAATCCATGGCTTGTTCTTTACAAGGTCGGCAAACTGCTTGAACGAGAATTTCTCGGCACGCACTGGCTTGAGTCTTTCCTTGGTGAGCAGTCCGCAGGCAAGAGT
>JBJEAY010000209.1:0-14953 GCA_051869575.1 Prevotella sp.
TCCTTGTATTTTGCCTCAAGGATGGCAAGCAGTTTGGCATCATTGGTTGTCTTGCGGAGCACCCACATGATGGCAGCACTGAAGAAGAGCGAAACGAAATAATAGAAGTTAAGACCAGCTGCATAATCGTTGAACATGAAGAAGAACATCACGGGCATGAGATACATCATCCACTGCATCATCTTCATCTGTTCGGCCTGCTGACCCACCATCTGGTCCTTTTGCTGGCGCATGCTCATTATCGAGTAGAGGATGTTAGCCACGCAGAACAATATACAGGTGAGACTGAGGTGGTCGCCAATGAGCCAGATGTTGGTGCCCCATTCGATGATTGGGTCGTAGGTTGAGAGGTCGCTGATCCATAGGAAACTCTCGCCTCGTAGTTGGATGGCGTTGGGCACGAAGTTGAACATCGCCACCCAGATAGGCATCTGTATGAGCATGGGCAGACAGCCTCCAAGCGGACTCACTCCATACTGCGAGTAGAGCTGCATCATGGCCTGCTGCTTCATCATTGCGTCCTCGGGCTTGTTGTATTGCTTGGTAGCCTCGTCGAGTTTGGGCTTGAGCACTCTCATCTTAGCCGAACTCATATAGCTCTTCTTGACAAGCGGATAGGTGATTGCCTTGAGGAGCATGGTGATGAGAATCAGCACGATACCCATGTTGAAGCCCCACTGTGTGAGCCAGTCGAAGACGTAGATGGTAAACCATCTGTTGATGAGCCTCACGATAGGCCATCCGAGATACACGAGCTGCTGCATGTCGAGATCCTTGTCGAATGAGCACTCGTCGTCAACAGCCTTGAGTACCTGGAAGTCGTTGGGACCGAAGTACATCTCCAACTCGGTGGGAACGGCTCCCGTGGGGTCGAAGTCGGTCTTGAACTTGGCGATATACTGTTTGAGATAGCCCGAGCCCTTCTCCTGCGGTATGCTCGACAACTGTGAGTTGGGGGCAATGTCGCCTTTGGGGATGAGCACGCTGCTGAAGAACTGGTCCTTGAAGGCGAGCCAGTCGATAGCAAACTCCATCGGTTCGTCGGTCACCTTCTCCGTCTCGTTGATATAGTCGGAGTCGTCGTTCTTCTCCTTGTAGGTGAGTGTGGCATAGCGGTTTTCGAAGGTGAATCCCTTCTCCTGCTGGCGGCACAAGCCCTCCCATTCGATATCGACCTGACGATAGTTGGGAGCGAAGATGCCGTCGAGTCCCTTGGCCTGCACCTGCATGTTGACGAGGTAGTTCTGTCCCAGGCGATAGTTGATGACGAGTTGTCCGCCGTTGGCAGCCTCAGCCGTGAGGGTGAGGGTGGAGTCGGTGTGGTTGGACGGTGTGAAGAAGAGGTCGGCAGTCACGATGTTGGTTTGCTTTCCCGCCAGCATGAAGTTGAGTTTCTGCTCGTTGCCGGAGAAAAGGGTGAGGTCCTTGTCGCCCTTGATGTCCTTGAAGCCCATGATCTTGGCTCCAGCGACATATCCTCCGTGCGAGTTGACGGTGAGCTGCAGTTTACTGTTCTTCAGCGTGAGCTGTTCGTTCTTACCGTTGAGAGCCTTGTAGAAGAGAGCCGTTGTGTCGCCCTGAGCGGCAGCCACAGCCTGTTCCTTCTTGGCTTTCATCTCGTTCTTCTGTGCGATTTCAGCCTTCTGGCGCAATGCGTTCTCAATGGAATCCTGCTTGCGCTGGGCAGCGATTTCCTCCTCGGATGGTTGCACGTACCACGAATAGCCGAAAAGTACGGCTGCCATGAGGACGAAACCGATGATGGTGTTCTTGTTCATTTCTTTTTTATCTATTCTTTTTTGTTTTTAATTGCCGTTTTGATGAAATCCATGAACAACGGATGCGGATTGAGCACCGTGCTCTGGTATTCGGGATGGAACTGTGTTCCGATGAACCATTTCAGTCCAGGTATCTCCACAATCTCCACGAGGTCGCTCTCAGGGTTGCGTCCCACGCACTGCATACCGTTGCGCTCGTATTCGGTGATGAACGAGCTGTTGAACTCATATCTGTGTCGATGACGCTCCTGTATGTGTTCTTGCTTATAGATGTCGAGCACTCTTGAGCCTTGGCGCAGTATGCACTCGTAGGCTCCCAGTCGCATGGTGCCGCCCATGTTGGTGATGTCCTTTTGCTCCTCCATGATGTCAATCACGTTGTGAGGAGTCTTCTCGTCCATCTCGCGGCTATTTGCATCAGCATAGCCAAGGACGTTGCGTGCAAACTCAATTACCATCATCTGCATTCCGAGACATATTCCGAATGTCGGTATGTCGTGCAGACGGGTGTATTTGATGGCGGTTATCTTGCCCTCGATGCCTCGTTGTCCGAATCCCGGGCAGATGACCACGCCGTCGAGTCCCTTGAGCTTCTCCTCCACGTCGGCCTCAGTTAGATTCTCCGAGTTGACGAAGTGGAGCACGGTCTTGCGGTCGTTGTATGTTCCTGCCTGATATAGGCTCTCGCGTATGCTCTTGTATGCATCCTGAAGGTCGTATTTGCCCACGAGACCGATGTGCACCTCCTCGGTGGCGTTCTTGCGGCGCTCGAGGAAACTGCGCCACGGACCGAGGGTGGGAGTCTCGCCCACCGGCATGTCGAGCTTGCGCAAGATGGCGGCGTCGAGGCCCTGAGCCTGCATGTTCACAGGCACCTCGTAGATAGATGGCAGGTCTTCACTCTGCACCACGCAGTCGATATCCACGTTGCAGAAGGATGCCACCTTGCGCATGATGCCCTCGTCAAGGTGCTTCTCGGTGCGCAGCACAAGGATGTCGGGTTGTATTCCCTGGCTCTGCAGTTCCTTCACCGAGTGTTGTGTGGGCTTTGTCTTCAGCTCGCCCGCGGCCTTCAGATAGGGGATGTAGGTCAGGTGTATGCTCACTGCATTTCTGCCCATCTCCCATTTCATTTGGCGTATCGCCTCAAGGAACGGTGCGCTCTCGATGTCGCCAATCGTTCCTCCAATCTCGGTGATGACGAAGTCGTAGTGATATTTCTCGCCGAGATACTTCACGTTGCGCTTTATCTCATTGGTGATGTGTGGCACCACCTGTATTGTCTTGCCGAGATAGTCGCCGTGTCGCTCCTTGTCGATCACCGCCTTGTATATGCGGCCCGTGGTGAGCGAGTTGGCCCTTGTTGTCTGAATACCGGTGAATCTCTCGTAGTGACCGAGGTCGAGGTCGGTCTCCATACCGTCCACCGTCACATAGCACTCCCCATGCTCATATGGGTTGAGCGTGCCCGGGTCGATATTGATGTAGGGGTCGAACTTCTGTATGGTGATGTTGTATCCCCTTGCCTGTAACAACTTGCCGATAGACGACGAAATGATTCCTTTGCCAAGCGATGATACCACACCGCCTGTGACGAAAATGTACTTAGTTTGTGTCACTGTGTTATTATTTTAAATGTTGTACTTTTCTTATAATTCACATATTCAGGCGGCAAAGTTACAAAAAAAAATCCGTTTACGAAAGTTTTGCACCACTTTTATATATAATTTTTGCACGGTTAATAATTTTTTTAATTTATATGAGATAAAAGTGATAGTTTTTCATTTTTTTGTTCTATCTTTGCCGACAAAAAGTAACAATAGTAAATAATGAAGAAAAGAATCTCTTTGATTGTGGTCGTCATTTTCTCGCTGTCGTTGTATGCAATGGCACAACGACAGAGGACCAAGGCGACGGTGAATGTCGATACGATGGCTACCGTGAATGCTTATCTCGACTCATTGCTTACATTCCGCAAGCAACAGATGGCTGCCGACAAGGCAGGAAATGCCAATGCCGATGTGGCGTTGAAGCCCGACGGACGTTTCTACCGTCTCTTCGCCCCACTCACGTTCTATCATTCGCCAGCCTACCGAAGCCTTGCCCTCAGCAATGATGGCGACAGTAGTGCCACCGCCAGTAAGGATGATGTGGCAGAGGCTGTTGACGATGTGCTGATGGCTGTATATCTCAATCGTCCCGACCTCGTGTCGGGCACTGAGTCGATTCTTAAGAAGACGGGCTCTGTGAGGGATGATCTCGACCGACCCGTGAAGAACGATGTAGATATGTCGAAGGCAGTGGAACCAGTGCCCGACACACCTGACATCATGCCACAAGGTATTGTTATTCAGAAACCTAACTTCTGGACGTTCAAGGGAGACGGCAACATGCAGTTGATGCAGAATTTTGTTTCGGACAACTGGTATAAGGGTGGCGAGAGCAACTACTCGATGGTGGGACAAGTGACACTCTCAGCCAACTATAACAACAAGAGCGGATTGCAGCTTGAGAATATCCTCGAACTGAAATTGGGATTCCAGACATCTCCGAGCGACACGGTGCATAAGTTCAAAACCAACAACGACCTCATCCGCTATACAGGTCGATTGGGACTCCAGGCATCCAAGAAATGGTACTACACACTGCAGTTGCTCGCCTACACACAGTTCACCCGTGGCTATAAGAGCAACGACAAGATGGTGTATAGCGATTTCATGTCGCCATTCAATCTCAACCTCGGTCTTGGTATGACCTACAACCTGTCGGCATTCAATGGCAAACTGACGGGCAAGGTCAATCTCTCGCCGTTCTCCTACAACTGGAAGTATATCGACCGCACAGAACTTTGTTCATATTATGGTATAGGCGATCATCATTCGATGGATGACTTCGGTTCGCAGATAACAAGCGAGATAGAGTGGAAGCTGTCGGATGTGCTTAAATGGAAGTCGCGCTTTTATTTCTACACCACCTATTCGCGTGCAGAAATGGAGTGGGAGAATACCTTCCAGATGAACATCAGCAGATATATCACAACAAATGTTTTCTTATATCCGCGATTCGACGACTCTGTAGGCAGAGACAGGGATTTGGGCTATTGGCAGTTTAGGGAATACTGCTCGCTCGGACTTGCGTATGCGTTTTAAAAATGAATTAGGAATTAGGAATTAGGGATTAGGAATGAAATGCCAGTGCGCAGCCAATTCCTAATTCCTAATTCCTAATTCCTAATTCCCCATTATTTACTCTCCTCCATGTCTCCCTCAACATAGAGTCGTGTCATTTCCACCTTGCCGTTGGTGCGTACGGTGATTGACTTCTTGAAGTGGCCAGGGAATTTGCCTGCACCGTTGTAGGTCACCTTTATCTGACCGCTCTCTCCCGGTTTGATGGGAGCCTTGGTGTATTCAGGCACAGTGCACCCGCAACTTGCCACGGCTTGGTTGATTACTAATTGTTGGTCGCCCACGTTGGTGAAGCTGAACACACATGTCACCTTGGGTGACGACTCCGGGAATTTGCCAAAGTTGTGGGTCAACTTGTCAAACTTGATTTCTGCCTGTGCGTTGGCGGAGCATACACTTGCCACGAACAGGATAAACATAAACACAAACTTTTTCATCTTTTTCTTTTTCCTTTCTTATTTTATGGTTTAGAATCTCACGCTGAACTGCACGTCAGCCATGCTGTAGTTGTGCTTGGCGAGACTGCGGTCGTTGACAAACGAATATTCGGTCTGTATCTCTATGTTCTTGCAGAAGAGATAGTTGAATCCAGCTTTGTATATTGTCTTCGCCGTGTCCCATGACCCAGCCGGACGATAGAGATCGTAACGGGCCTTGGCTCTCAGTTTGCCACGTACAATAGGGGCTACGCATGCGAGATAAACAGCGTCGGCACGGTCGCCGAGCTTCTCGTTGTAGTTGCAGTCGCTCAGGTTGCTGCTTGTGTTGGCAGTGGTCTTGAATGCGCCACCCGTGTTGTGGATATACTCCGAACGAATCTGCCAGTCGGCATCCTTGTATTCTGCCGAGATAGCATAGCGATAGCGACCCACCTTGCGCGAGCCCGACTGCTCAATCATTCCTTCACTCCAATATCCGGTGCGGTTGTACGAACCAACCCATCCGAATCCTCCGATGCGCATGCCCTTAATTGGCGACACCCAGAATCCTCCGATGACGTCCTTCTGATTGCCTACGTCCTTACGGTTGATGCCCTGTCCGTTGAACACTCCCACCTCGTAGTGGAGTAGGGTGCGGCCCTCACTGTTGGGCAGCAAGTCGCCCGACACCTGCAAACCGATGTCGCGTCCGCTGCTCGACTGCTCGCCGGTGCGGTCGTTGAATCCCGCAAGGCTGAGCACTCCCTGAGCCTGCGAGTTGAAACCGATGTCGATGGGGTTCATCGGGTTCTCGTAGGTGAACGGACGCTTGAATTGTCCTATCTTCACCTTAAACTCCTTGTGCTTGAGCCATTCGAGACTCATATCCACTATACGTGGCGACTCGCCGAAGGTGCTGGAGTTGCCATTCACCTGTCCCTGGATCTTATACTCAAAGTCGTTGAGTATGCGTCCCGTCATCACAAGCCTTATCAGTCGGATGCTGAACGTGTTACTGTTGTTATCATCTTGGAAGGTCGCGTTGTAGTTGCCTATCATATAGCCCGAAAACTTCGGTTTGCCGACGATGTCGCTCAACTTCACTTCCTTCTTGGCTTCAGTCTCGTTAGCCTCTGTGCTCTCATTTGCCTCCGCAGCATTCATCTGCAGCGACATCACGGCTGCCGCAGCAGCCCAAATAAATCTCTTATTCATTAAAACTTTATTTTTTTATTTTTTAATTACCGAAGGTACTTTAATTTTTTAATTCTTTAATTACCGAAGGTACTTTAATTTTTTAATTCTTTAATTCTTTAATTCTTAATAACACCACGTTCTCCACGTGCGGCGTATGCGGGAACATATCCACGGGTTGCACCTTCTCCACCTTGTATAGCGGGTCGAGCAACTGCAGGTCGCGAGCTTGGGTGGCAGGGTTGCAGCTCACATACACAATGCGCTTCGGGGCAGCATTCATTATCACCTTCACCACGTCGGGATGCATTCCGGCACGCGGTGGGTCGGTGATTATCACGTCGGGATGTCCATGCTCGGCAATAAACTCGTCGGTGAGTATGTCCTTCATGTCGCCGGCGAAGAACGACGTGTTGTCTATGCCGTTGATTTCAGAGTTCACCTTCGCGTCCTCAATAGCCTCGGGCACATATTCGATGCCCACCACCTTGCTTGCCTTGCGCGCCACGAAGTTGGCTATCGTGCCCGTGCCGGTGTATAGGTCATACACCGTCTCGTTGCCCGTGAGCTGGGCAAAGTCGCGCGCCACGCAGTAGAGGTGATATGCCTGCTCGGTGTTTGTCTGATAGAAACTCTTCGGTCCCACCTTGAATCTCAGTTCCTCCATGTGCTCGTAGATATGGTCGTTGCCCTTGAACACGATGACGTCCTGGTCGCCGATGGTGTCGTTGCACTTCTGGTTGTTCACATACATGAGAGCCGTGATTTCGGGGAATGAGTCGGCGATATGCTGCATGAGTGCGAGTGCACGCTCCTCGTCGCCCTCCTCGTCGTAGTGGAACTGCACAATCACCATCCACTCGCCCGAGTTGGAGTTGCGTATGATGATGTCGCGCAGCAGTCCGTGCTGCTCCCTGAGGTCGAAGAACGTGAGCGAGTGCTCGAATGAATAGTCGCGTATTGAGTTGCGTATGCGGTTGTGCATGTCGTCCATCAGCCAGCATTTCTCTATGGGCAATATTTTGTCGAAGGCACCCGTGATATGGAATCCGATGCCGTTCATGTTGTCGTATTTGAATCCCGACGCCACCTGCTCGCGCGTGAGCCAGCGCTTGTTGCAGCATCCAAACTCCAGCTTGTTGCGGTATTCCCTTGTCTTCTCCGACCCCATGATGGGCGAAATCTCGGGCAGTTCCACCTTGCCTATTCGGCGCAACTGGTCATATACCTGCTTCTGCTTGGCCTTGAGCTGCTCCTCGTAGGGCAGGTTTTGCCACTTGCATCCGCCGCACACGCCGAAATGCTCGCAAAAGGGTGTCGCGCGTACCTTACTATATTCTATAAAGCGGACCACCTCCGCCTCGCAATAACTGTGTTTCTTCTTCTTGATCTGTAAATCCACAACGTCGCCAGGCACACAAAATGGTACAAATACCACCATGTCGCCCACTCTGACGAGTGACTTTCCCTCGGCTGCCACATCAGTGATGGTGATGTTCTCAAGCAGCGGTAATGGTTTCTTTTTTCTGCTCATTTATTACTATTAAATCTGAATTTCGGTGCAAATTTACAAATAAAATCATAAAATGTAATATAGATATTGCAAATTTTCGCTTTTTTTCTTGCATTATTCGATAAAAAGTTGTATATTTGCACTATAATTAATGAAAATCGGGGTGTAAAAGCTCCAAAAACCATATAATTCATTAAAACAATAATATAAATAAGACAACTAACTTATGAGTGAAAAAAGAGTTTACACCTTCGGTAACGGAAAGGCTGAAGGTAACGCAAAAATGCGTGAGGAACTTGGTGGCAAGGGTGCAAACCTTGCCGAGATGAATCTTATTGGTGTGCCCGTGCCTCCTGGTTTTACAATCACAACCAGTTGCTGCAACGAGTATTACGAAGTCGGACAGGAGAAAATCAAGGAAATCCTGCAGGACGAGGTTAATGCTGCCGTAAAGCACACCGAGGAGCTGATGAACTCCAAGTTCGGTGATGTGAAGAACCCGCTGCTCGTGAGCGTTCGCTCGGGTGCGCGTGCTTCAATGCCTGGTATGATGGACACAATCCTCAACCTCGGTCTTAACGACGAGGTGGCAGAGGGACTTGTTGCCAAGACCAACAATCCTCACTTCGTGTATGACTCATATCGCCGCTTCGTTCAGATGTACGGTGATGTGGTGCTCGAGATGAAGCCGGTGAACAAGGAAGACATCGACCCGTTCGAGGAGATTATCGAGCAGGTGAAGGCAGAGCGTGGCGTTAAGCTTGACAAGGACCTGTCGGTGGATGAGCTCAAGAAGCTTGTCACACTGTTCAAGACCGCCATCAAGGAGCGCACTGGCAAGGACTTCCCCAACGACCCCATCGAGCAGCTTTGGGGTGCCATCTGCGCTGTGTTCCGCAGCTGGATGAACGAGCGTGCCATCCTCTACCGCAAGATGGAGGGTATTCCCGACGAGTGGGGTACAGCCGTCAGCGTCATGGCAATGGTATTCGGTAACATGGGCGACACCTCAGCTACTGGTGTATGCTTCAGCCGTGATGCCGGTAATGGTGAGAACCTGTTCAACGGCGAGTATCTCGTCAACGCACAGGGTGAGGACGTCGTGGCAGGTATCCGCACACCTCAGCAGATTACAAAGATTGGTTCGCAGCGCTGGGCTGAGCGCGCAGGAATCAGCGAAGAAGAGCGTGCAGCCAAGTATCCGTCGATGGAAGAGGCTATGCCCGAAATCTATGCTCAACTTAACGATCTCCAGGACAAACTCGAAAAACACTACCATGACATGCAGGATATGGAATTCACCGTACAGGAGGGCAAACTGTGGTTCCTCCAGACCCGTAACGGAAAGCGCACGGGTACGGCTATGGTGAAGATTGCCATCGACCTTCTCCACGAGGGAATGATTGATGAGAAGACTGCCATCATGCGTTGCGAGCCCCAGAAGCTCGACGAGTTGCTCCACCCTGTATTCGACAAGTTGGCCCTGCAGAAGGCTAAGGTGATCACTCAGGGTCTGCCTGCTTCTCCCGGTGCCGCTTGCGGTCAGATTGTGTTCCACGCCGACGATGCACAGGCATGGCATGCCGATGGTCACAAGGTTATCATGGTGCGTATCGAGACCTCTCCCGAGGACCTCGCCGGTATGGCTTCAGCCGAGGGTATCTTGACAGCCCGTGGCGGTATGACCTCTCACGCAGCCGTTGTTGCCCGTGGTATGGGTAAGTGCTGTGTATCAGGTGCCGGTGGCATCAATGTTGACTACAAGGCTAAGACCGTAGAGATCGACGGCGTTGTATATAAGGAGGGCGACTACATCTCGCTCAACGGTACAACAGGTCAGGTATATGCAGGCGAAGTTCCCACTAAGGCAGCTGAGCTCAGCGGCGACTTCAAGGAGCTGATGGACCTCTGCGACAAATACACCAAACTTCAGGTACGCACCAATGCCGACACTCCCCACGACGCACAGGTGGCTCGCGACTTTGGTGCCAAGGGTATCGGTCTTACACGTACAGAGCACATGTTCTTCGAGGACAAGAAGATTATCGCCATGCGCGAGATGATTCTTTCCGACACCGTTGAGGGTCGCGAGAAGGCACTCGCCAAGTTGCTGCCTTATCAGAAGGCCGACTTCAAGGGCATCCTCGAGGCTATGGACGGCTGCCCGGTTAACATCCGCTTGCTCGATCCACCTCTCCACGAGTTCGTTCCCCACGATCTTGCAGGCCAGCAGACTATGGCTGAGGAGATGGGCGTTGACGTTGCCACTATCCAGCGTCGTGTGGCTTCACTCGCCGAGAACAACCCGATGCTCGGTCACCGTGGTTGCCGCTTGGGAATCACATTCCCCGAGATTACAGCCATGCAGACCCGCGCTATCCTCTCTGCAGCATGTGAGCTGAAGAAGGAAGGCAAGGATCCGAAGCCCGAGATTATGGTTCCGCTGATTGGTATCCTCTACGAGCTCAAGCAGCAGAAGGAGATTATCCAGAAGACTGCCAAGGAGGTATTTGCCGAGTATGGCGTTGAGATCGAGTTTGAGATCGGTACAATGATCGAGATTCCTCGTGCAGCCCTCACAGCCGACCGCATCGCTACTGAGGCAGAGTACTTCTCATTCGGTACCAACGACCTCACTCAGATGACCTTCGGTTACAGCCGCGACGACATCGCCAGCTTCCTGCCTGTATATCTCGACAAGAAGATCCTGAAGGTTGACCCGTTCCAGGTGCTCGACCAGAAGGGTGTTGGCCAGCTCATCAAGATGGCAGTAGAGAAGGGACGTGGCGTTCGCCAGAACCTCCGCTGCGGTATATGCGGTGAGCACGGTGGTGAGCCCAGCTCAGTTAAGTTCTGCGCCAAGATTGGCATGAACTACGCCAGCTGCTCTCCGTTCCGCGTGCCTATCGCACGTCTTGCAGCCGCACAGGCAGCCGTGGAGTAATAAACGACATACATTGAATATCAACCATTTAGGCGGTAAGAACCTGTAAATTAAGGCTCTACCGCCTTTTGGTTTAAATATGGGTACGAGCATTTTGCACACTTAAACGAGCAGAATAAACGCAAATGTTTACCAAATGTTTGTTATACCAAAAGAGGGTGTTTACCCAGTGTTTACAGGTGTTTTCCAATCCTCGCAGGTCTCTTAAATGGCACATTGGAACACGGAACATTTAAAAATACACAGATTATGGCAACAACATTCAAAGTGACAGTGAAGAATAAACGCAAGGACGGACTATATGCCGTCTATGTGAGAGTGACACACAACAGGCAGATAGCTTACCTGCCTACTGACAAGCTGACAACTGACAAGTATCTGTCAGCCACCAAGGACGTGACTGACCCATACGTGTTGAAGTCGGTGAACGAAAAGATTGTGCAGTGGGCAGAGTCGCTGAACCGTGTGAACACAGAACGATGGACGATACACGACGTAGTGACGTACATCAAGAGTGGCGCAGAAGAAGTGTCATTCTCAGACTATGCACGTACCCACATCAACAGACTAATCGACAAAGGTCAGGAGCGCAATGCAAGGAACTACCAATTGGCAGTGCAGCACCTTGAAAGGTTTATTGGAACGAACAAGCTCACGTTTTCGCAGCTGACCTCACACGAATTGAATGAGTGGATAAAGACGATGGAGCAGACGCACAGAGCGAAGGAGATGTACCCGGTATGTGTCCGTCAGATATGGAAGGCAGCAGCCAGTGAGCTGAACGATGAAGAGCGAGGTGTGCAGCGCATCAAGTATAATCCTTGGGCGAAGGTGGAGATACCATCAGCCGACAGATCTGAGAAGCTGGCCATCACTCCAGAGCAATGCCGTGAGTTTTTTGCAGCACCAATCCCGGAAAGCAAATACAAGTCGCCTCTTCCCGAATATGGCAGGGACGTAGCAATGATGATACTTTGTCTTGCAGGTATCAACACTGTTGACTTGTACCAGTTGAGGAAAGAGGACTACCACAATGGCATCATACACTACAAGCGGTCGAAGACAACGAAGTTCAGAGCGGACGAGGCTTATATGGAAATGCGTGTGCCTCCAATCCTGCTGCCACTACTGGAGAAATACAAGTCGGAAGACGAATATCTGTTCAACTTCCACGCAAGACATTCGTCCAGTGATAGCTTCAATGCCAACGTGAACATAGGCATTCGCCATATATGCGAGAGTATGGGTATGCCGAAAGGTCACCAGTATTCAGCTTATACCTTTCGCCACACTTGGGGAACGATAGCGCAGAATGATTGTGGTGCCAGCATCAGTGATGTGGCTTTCGGAATGAACCACAGTGCCGGGCATAAGGTGACAAGAGGATATTTGAAATTGAACTTTGAACCTGCTTGGAAACTCAACGAGAAGGTTGTGGAACTGATATTCTTCTCTGACAAACAGTCAAGCCGTGAAGAGCAGCAGCAGGAGAAGACAGATTTCCTTTCACGCTTCAGCAAGAAACACCTTATGCGAGGCACTGTATATTTCAGAGGCAGGGAACTTGGAAGCATTGAGGACATCGGCTTTAACAACGTCGATGAGATAATCCGCACACTCATTCCATTCATACCCGACGATGTGCCTATTCGCTCAATCGTTCACTTCAAGGTGGAGAACCTCGACAAGCATCAGACGGTTGTCTATGAGCGACAGAAGGGCAAAGGTTTCTGAACCGACAATGACAAGGTTTCAACTCAACGGTTGAAGCCTTTTTTTTGACATTCGATTTTTCTCGCCCTCGCACGCGCACACACGCGCAGTTGATGTAGATAATATATATACTTTACTTTGTCGAAAAATGTATGCAGCATGTTTACATGATGTTGACATTTTCATTGAAATTGCATACATTTTCGCCTAAAATGTTGACATTTTGCACAAATGCCCTATTTTTACCACTTTTAAGAAATGTGTTAAAACTCAGTTAATGCAGACATCGTGCATACATTTTCGGTGAAATTGCATACATTTCCGCTTAAAATGTCAACATGATGTAAACATCGTGTAAACATCGTGTATTTTTGGTGTTCACACGGTGTAAATTCTAAAGTAGAGGGAATTAGACATCATTTTCTTTTGACAATTCTGCCAATGTGTCTTCAATGGTCTTCACCTTCTCAGTTGTCAGAGTCATATCCACAGACTGAGGTTTCGGTGTAATGAATCCCATTAGTTTAATCATCACATCGAGACGTTCTTTCGGTTCGAGAGCTGCAAGGTCGTTCATAAGATTTTCAGAGTTGGTGTAGTCGCTGACAATCTCCTGAATGACTTGCTTGCTGAACGCAGTTGTCTTATTGGGAGTGCCTTTCTGCCTCCCTCCTGTTTTCTTTCCGTATGCCATAAGTTATAGAAGATAAAAACCCGATGCAAAGATAATTAATTATTTTTGCTGCATCATTTTAAGTTATAACTCAAAGATATGATTGGTTCATTGGTAAGCGCAGGGCTTGGCGCAGTTGGTGGCATCCTTGGAGCCAGCAGCAAGAACAAGCTCATCAAACAGCAGATGCGAATGCTGGAGCAGCAGAAGAAGGAAAACCAAGACTGGTATGACCGTCGATACAATGAGGATGCAACTCAGCGTGCCGACGCTCAGAGGCTTCTCACGCTGACCGAAGAGAGCATCAAGAAGAGAAACAAGGCTGCTGCAGGTACGGCAGCGGTTATGGGTGGTACTGACGAGAGTGTTGCTGCAACTAAGGAGGCTAACAGCAAGGCACTCGCAGATACTACGAGTCAGATTGCAGCGCAGGCAGAGCAGCGCAAGGATGCCATCGAGCAACAGTATCAGAACAAGAAGAGCAACATCGACCAACAGATGATGGAACTGACAGGGCAGAAGCAGTCTGTTCTCAATTCTGCCATTGGTGGTGCTGCTGCTGGCATTGGTAGTATGTTTAGCTAAATCCTAAAACTATGAGTCAGATATTGAATACAATCCTTGGGCAGGACGAAGAGAATGGCGGTGTTCTGACACAACAGGACACTGAAACCGTCGCTCCTGCAAGTCCACCTGCTACAGATGGCAGTGGTGGAGGTGATACTGGTGGTGGCAACACTGGCAGCGGTACTGGCAATAGTGGTGGCAATGGTGGTGGCGACACTGGAGGTAGCGGAACACAGACTACCGGCAGTGTCGTTCCTGCACCTGCGAAGAAAGAAGAGCAGCCGACTCACTTCTCATACTTGGAGCTGACCAAGCAGATGAATCCATACAAAGCACCAACGCAGGAAGAACTGGAGAAGGAGCGCAAGAAACAAAAGCGTGACAAGATATTCGCTGCCATCGGTGACGGCTTGTCGGCTTTTCACGTCGCTTACGCAAATGCCTATGGTACGAAACCAATTGTTGACATTCGCAATTCTATGAGCGGCAAGGTGCGCAACAGGTATGAGCAGTTACAGAAAGAACGTGATGCCAAGAAGATGGAGTATATGAACGCTTATCTTCGCGCACAGCAGCTTGATGATGAGGCAGCACGTGACCAACGCAACTGGAAACGTCAACTGGAGCGTGACAAGGTTGCTGACGATAGGGATAAGCGTGACTTTGACAACCGTGTGCAGCAGCAGGAAGTGCAAAACAAGCAGTGGCAACAGTCTTTCGACAGACAAGGCGAGCAATGGCAGAAACAGTTTGAGGAGAGCAAGCGACAATTCAACATTTCGTCAGCTCAACAAGCGCAGCGTATCAGTATGGAAAGCAAGCGACTTGCCAATGAATTGCAGAAAGATAATGTTTCATTTGCTCTTGGTACTGGTAAGGGTACAATTAGCGTGCCGACCAGTGCGCTCAATTCAAGCAATGTGTCTTATGTGTTCTCGAAGTTACCTCAAGATGTGCGTGACCA
>JBJEAY010000210.1:0-2773 GCA_051869575.1 Prevotella sp.
AACACTCGCCTGATGTATTTCGACTTGATGCCGATGGCAAAAGATAACAAGTAGGAACACGTATTCATTCCTGCTACCTATTTTATATATAGGGACATAGACAGAATACATGGTTTAATTAAAAAGTGAACATTAAGAAACAGACATTTGTAGAAAAACAGAAACACTGGAGGGACATCAGAGCCAAAGGCATCCTGACATCCCCAATGAGAGAAAACAATCATGAGGCATAAGCCTCAAAATCATTAACTCGGCGTTTCCGTTCTGAATACTTGATAAAAGGACATAAAATAATATATTGAGCTTTTAGCTCTTGTTCTCTCTTAATCGAATACCGCCAATATTCATCCACGAGAACAAGCAGTCTGAAGGTTCACGCTTATAGGGCGTGGACTATTCTTTGCTTGTTGTGGATAAGGTCACTTGGCGGTAACCAGATTAAGAGGCAAGCGAAAGAATGGTTTCACGCCTTTTTTATATCATAACAAATATGGAAATAAAATTAATAAACAAGTTAGACAACTTGCTTTTCGCACGTTTTAATCCCAATCATGATCCTGTTTCAGGCAACCTCATAATCAAGGCTTTTATTGGAGGGGCCATTGTTAGCCTTATCGTTTTCATCATGCAGATGACCAGTGTAAGCAATGATACGCTCAATGCGGTAGCGGGTGTTCTTCTGCTCGCTCTGTTTGCTTACATAGGCAAATTGTGTCTGCCCACCGTCAAGGCTTTCGATGGTTGGGGTGGCAAGATTGGATATTCCGTCTATATGGCAGTGCTTACATTCGGAGCCTTTTATCTTGCTATGATGCTGGTTATGGTGGCACTTTTGCTGCTTTTCCTTTATGTTATAGTGAAAATATTCTTTGGCGGTGGAAGCAAGAAATCGAAGAAGTGGAAGGTTACCTATGACGACGGAACTGAAGAAGAAGCCGAGGAAACAGGCAAAGGCATGTGTGGGGAAACCTATATCAGAACTAAGAATGGGGATGAATATCAGGTGCAATAATCAATATGGCAGATGGCTTATAACACTTACTTAAAATATACATATTATGAAAACAATCTTATCAATTATTACATGTTTACTGTTCTCCATCAGTAGTTTTGCCGAACCGCATGATGTTGTGATAGACGGAGTGGGATATTCGCTTGATAAAAATGCTATGACAGCTCGAGTGGAAGACGACAATACTTTTACTGCAGAGAAATTCTCCATCCCCGAAACCATTACGGTGGAGGGTGCTGTCTATACGGTGACGGCCATTAACACGAGTGCGTTTAATGCACAATCAAAATTGAAAGAGATAGTAATTCCAAAAACGGTGAAGACTATAGGCAATTATGCATTTGCGAGTTGCCGTAATCTCGTTTCGGTTTCATTGTCGGAAGGCTTGGAGACGATTGGGAGCCAAGCCTTTGACGGCACAGCCATTACATCGGTTGTCATTCCTGCAACGGTTACCAAACTGAACAAATCTTCGTTTCCTTACAATAAATACAATAATGGACAAAGTGAAGTGGGGAATTTTGAGCGTTTCGAGGTAACAGAGGGCAATACGGCGTACGCCTCACACGATGGGATATTGTATGACGCGGCAAAGCAGACCATTGTCAGCATTCCACCCTATATCAGGGGTAATGTATCCCTCCCCACATCACTCGTAGAGTTTACTTATAGTGAGGAAATTTTCTCACCGAACCTCACTTCGCTCACGATACCACGCGGGCTGAGGTCGATTAATAGATACCCTACTGGCGAGAACTTTGTGCGTTATATCGTCAATAGCAGTAATCAGTATTACCGGGCTTACGATGACGGTATCTTGTATAGTTTGAGCAACGGTGCGCTTACTTCTATCGTGGATGTGCCGATGGGCATCTCTGGTACTGTCTCGATTGCAGAAGGTATCACGGATATCAAGAACTATACATTCAGCCAGCGTGCCAAGATAACTTCTGTCACATTGCACGATGGTGTGAAAACGATATCGTATGGAGCTTTCACGGACTGTACAGCGCTTTCAGCCATCAACTTGGAGAAAGTCAGCTACATAGGTGTCAAGGCATTCTCTGGGTGCAGCTCGTTGAAGGAGATAAGCATCAATACCGGCTCGGTTATGCAAGGGGCTTTTGCCAACTGTACTGGATTGACTACGCTGCATTATGATGCCGAAGAATTGGTGGCTAATGTGTTCGATGGCTGTACCAACTTAACTAATATCACGTTGGGTGACAAGGTAACGAAACTCCATTACGGTGCCTTTGCCAATACTGGCTGGCTGAACAATCAGCCCAATGGACCTCTGTATGTAAAAGATTTCTTCTATGGCTTTAAGGGGGCTGCACCTGAAACGTTAACGCTGAAAGAAGGCACCCAGCGGTTTGCTGAGGGTTGGTACAAGGATGTTCCGTATCTTATCACACTTGAAATCAACCGTGATATGGCAGTATTCAATCCCAGTTTTGGCAATTTGCCTATCGACAATCTGGTCATTACGGGACCTATATATTTCAATACCGGTACGCTGAGAGCTAACAAGAACATGAACATCCATGTGAAAACCGCAGCAATGCCTTTCCTGTATGCATATAATAAAAGCTTTGACGGAGGAGGGGTCGGTGCGGATTATCCGACACATACTGTCTTTGGAGAGAACCAGACAGACCAAAATCTCTGTGGTACGCTCTATATCCCGAAAGGATTGAAGCAACGCTATTTGGATGTGATAGAAAATAAGACAGACAAATACGGAGAGTACTATACATT
>JBJEAY010000211.1:0-2767 GCA_051869575.1 Prevotella sp.
TGGGAGTGTCCCGACCTGATGAAGATGAAGGTGAAGGGAACAGACAAGGAGAAGTGGATGCTCATCTGCAACATCAACCCCGGCGGTCCCTTCGGCGGTTCAGCCACACAGTATTTCATCGGACAGTTTGACGGACACAAGTTCACCTGCGAGGACGAGCCCAGCGAGACCAAGTGGATGGACTACGGCAAGGACCACTATGCCACCGTCACCTTCGACAACGCTCCCGAAGGCCGCCACTGTGCCATCGCGTGGATGAGCAACTGGCAGTATGCCAACCAGGTTCCCACCAAGCAGTTCCGCTCGGCCAACTCCATCGTTCGCGACCTTGGTTTGTTTGAATACAAGGGTGAGACCTATTGCAGCGTGTTGCCTGCCAAGGAGATGTCGGCAGCCCGTGGTGCCAAGGTAAGCTCTCCCACAGAGGCATGCGAGATAGTTGTTGACCTCAAGGGCGATGCACAGATCACCCTGCGTAATGCCAAGGGCGAGAAGGTTGTGATGACCTACGACGATGCAGAGGAGACCTTCGACATGGACCGCCGCCGCAGTGGCAATGTGTCATTCAGCGATGCCTTCCCCGTGGCAACATCTTCTCCCACCTATGGAAAGATTCGCCAAATGAGGATATTCGTTGACCGTTGCAGCATCGAGGCATTCGATTCCGAAGGCAAGATGGTGATGACAAACCTCGTCTTCCCCACCGAACCTTATGACAAAATCATCGTTAAAGGTAAGGCAAAGGCGAAAATCTACAAGATTTCAACCAAATAAAAATCATATAGTTTCGAATTGAACACGGAGTCATGAGGTTTTATCTTAATGACTCCGTTTCTTTTCTTTTATTGACATTCACATGGCCCCCTTTGTTTTCCTTGCTTTCAATATGACTCATATATCTGCTCAAACATGTCAATCTCTCTCTTTGCTATACCAAGACTAACGGCAACCTCCCGCCATTTGGCAACGGCGGATTTTACTTCGGAGATAATCTTTTCAGCGTCATTGTGATTAATCATGTACTCCTCGCACGAGTCAAGCAAGATGTCCAAGTCCGACTCGTTTGTCACTGAATTAATCAGAAGACTTTGGTTGTGCCATAACGTAGGATTCATGTCGAATGCCGGAGAGAGAGTCCATCCCTTGGGAGTGAGCAAAAAGCCGTGATTGCGGAAATGGTCGTCGGTATTGCATATAGCAATGTTGAAAGCCACACGTCGATATAGCTGATGGAGATTCTCGGTCACATTGCAACAGTTTTGCAAAATGAAATCTGCAATGTCAAGGTATCCATGGCCAGTGTTGGCATCACATCCGTCAGTCAACCCAAGAAGTGTGAGGGCTGAGGCAAAATGCACACGTTTCCCTCCTGCCAACCTGTCAAAACGCCTTGACAACAACGAGTGGTATTTCTCCCCACATCCTATGCACTTCGTCTTTGCCACTGTCACCCCCGCCTCATAAGCTAAAAGATGGCTATGATGCTCCCATAATGCCACATCGTAGTCATCATTCCTTGACGGAAATTTCGCAATACACAGGCATCCGTCTTCATCACGAACTCCAGCCTTAGGACGCGCTCCACCCAGTGATGAGCCTGGATGAACCAACTGTTGAATCCATCTCTTTTCAGGCATGAGGTTATGTTTTTCACTGCGTTCAAATTCCATACTTGCCTGAACAAGACTTCTTATATCTGTGACAGGTGGTATGCGCAGGTAGTCGTCACTATTGATAAACGGCTCGTCCAAGGATTCTTTGAAACGAAGGCCTCCCATACGTGAAAAATCATCAATACCAATAAGATAATCGTATGAAGACAGTCTTCTTACAGGTCTTTTCGCCTCTGCCGCCAAGATTTGTTCCCTCCGATTAAGAAGTGTTTTTCCCCATCTGTCGGGCAATGCGTCACTAAAGCATCCGAAAATATCCTTTCCCGGTTGTGTGTATTGCTGTCCCGTATAGTTGTTTATGTCGGCACTCAGACAAATGCTTCCATGTTTCTTAAGCCATTCGGGATTGTACTTGAAGGAATAAGAGTCTGAGCCACGAAGGGATTCGTAGCCCAATTCACCGATGAGGATAGGAGATTCCAACCATTCGAAATCACCAAAAACATATAGTGTTTTCATACCTTACATTTTCTTTGATGCCCTTTCACGCTGTTTAAGTCTCAAATCTTGCAGTCCGCGACCTATTTCGTCCTTTTGTGCAAGCAGAAGAATGTCGTCATCCAGTTGCAGTGCATACAACACCCTAAGGTAAATGCCAATGGCAACGGTTGGAGCACCTTTCTCCACCCGAGATATGGTAACGGGCGAGCATGTGGCACGTTCCGCCACTTGTGCAATACTCAAGTCGCGTCGCAGTCGGGCAAGCCTTATCTGTTCGCCCACAACCTTCATCTTCTCCTCTAACTTTCGGGGAAGTTTAGTCCCCATCGTAGTTTTGCTCATAATATGATAATCTTCATTTACGTTTGCAAAATTACGAAATAATATTCATTTAATGATATGTTATAATGTGTTTTGTCGTTATTTTAAGATAATTTATTAATTCAATTAGTGTCCCTTGCTTTCAACATGAAACGCTGGCAGTTTGATTTCAATCGGCACTGTTATAGTTTTATTCGGATGGCGATTCTTTATCACAACCTACTAAAATTGCGACTAATATAGCCAATAGAATATTTTGGATTTTCATTATAATATCTCTCTGTGTGGTGAACCACGGACTAAAAAATGTTAAACCAAGACTGGTTATTTGG
>JBJEAY010000212.1:0-14815 GCA_051869575.1 Prevotella sp.
CGACCTGTTGGGCGACGACTCGCCGATGTTCAAGGAACTCACCGACGCCGACCTCGAACTCATAGCCGAGACTCAACGCAAACTGATGGGCGAGACCTACACCGAGGAGGACACGCTGCAGCCGATGCACGACGTGGACATGACATGGCTCTTCAAAGACGAGAAGGCATGGTGCGACAAGCAGCGCGAGGAGGTGAACAAGACCGGCTCCTACGCCCACAACAGCTTTTATAAGCGCAGTTCAACAAGTGCCGCAAGACTTGCCACCATGGTGTATCACCTATGGGGCGAAGACCCCAAAAAGCGGTCGAGGGTGAGAAGGCTATATTATTTCTTCGCCGATTATATCCTTGCAGGACAGATGAAACTCTTCGGCAAGAAATACGAAGACCTCGTGGAGGTGATCAACTATGGCGACGACGACAACTGCAAGAGCGAGTCGATATACGACTGCCTGCCCAAGCGATTCAGCCGCCAGCAACTCAATGCCAAGCGCGAGGAGATGAAACTCGTCACCGAGACGCGCAAGTTTATCTTCAAGTGGCTGAAGAAGAAGTGGATTGTGAAGGTGGAAGGCGAAGAGGACGTGTATGAGAAGCTCTTTTGACATCGACAAGCTCAAGGGAATTTCGATCGTAGAGGTAGCCAGGAGATTGGGCATTGAGGTGAAGGGAAGGAAAGCTCACTGCGTGTTCCACTCGCCCGACCGTCACCCGTCACTTCGTTTTTATGAAAACGGAACGGCTCATTGTTTCACCTGCGGCAAGCACATAGCGAGCACGATAGACCTGGTGATGCAGGTGAGAAACTGCTCGTTTGTAGAGGCATGCCGATGGCTGGAAGACGACAATGCCAGCTACTCATCAAGCTCATCCTCGAAAAACACCGAACACCAAGTTAAGGAGGCTGCCGACAACAAGGCAGACCTCCCCCACTTGGCAAGGCTCATCGAGCATCCGCGGCTCAACGGCGAGGCTCGCCGATTTCTGTTTGACGAGCGAAGGATAAGCCCCGAGGTGGCAGAGCGGATGCGGTTGGGCAGCCTGTCGCGCGAGGTGCCCATGAGTGGCGACATCCATGGCGGATGGTTTAATGCCCCCTCGCTTCTCATCCCCTATTTCTCGGTGGAAGGGCAGTTGGTGAATCTGCAGGCACGCTATCTCGGCAGCGAGAAGAAACCGCGGTTTCAATTCCCGAAGGGGGCGCAGAGCATCATCTTCAACGCTCCCCAACTGGCGCAACTCGCCCCTGGCGACCATCTGCACATAGCCGAGGGGGTGAGCGACTGTCTTGCCATGCTCTCGGCGGGGTTAAAGGCGATAGCCATCCCGTCGGCCACATTGCTCACCTACAACGACCGCCAACTCATTGGCGAAGCGGCTGCAAGGCTTGGGGGCAACCTCGAACTTGACATCTGGCCCGACAACGACCGTGCGGGCACGGAGTTGGGCAATCAGTTGGCGCTCTTGGCTACCAACATCGGCATCACCCTCCGTCATCACCATCTGCCCGAGGGATGCAAGGACTTTTCTGATGCTTGGAGGATTAGGAATTAGGAATTAGGGATTAGGAATTATGAATTAGGCTGCGCATGGTTATCTGTGATAATCTAAATATCTTTAGATATTGAAAAAATCTGTGTTAATCTGTGATAATCTGTGGACTTAATAAAAAATTAAATATAAAAATGAAGATAGAAATAAGACGTTGGGGCGACAATGGCCTATACACCGAAGGCCGATTGTTAGTGAACGGCAGGATGGCCATCCCCTACACCGTGGAATACCACGACAACAAGGTGCAGACTGGCACATACGATGCCTATCTGAAAAGAAAAGGTGAGAAATATATTCTCTGCTTCAAAGATGAAGAAGGAAGCGAGCGAAAAATCATTGCTGGACATTCGTTCAAATCAGCATGGAGAGAGATAGCCATAGTGGTGGGCGACCTCCTCATCCCCGGGGCGGTGTATAAGGGTCGCAACCATCTCGCACGACTCATCAACCGCATATCCAAGGCTGTGAAGGCGGGCAAGAAGATTCGCATCACCTTCAGCGAGGATGAAATGCAACCCACGAGCATTATCCCGCATTGGTCAGTAGCGCTGGATTCGGCGGGTCTTGCAGCCCGCAATCACGCCGTTGCCAATGAGGCGGGCTGACTTGGGCATGGAGATGAGGGCGAGTTTGGAGCAGTGGGCGAAGGCTCCGCTATCGATGGTCTTCACCGAAGGGGGCAGACGCAGTGAGAGCAGTGACGTGCAACTGTTGAAGGCATTCGACCCTATTGTGGCGAGCGACTGGGGCAAGGCGATGTCGTAGAGATTGAAACATCCTGCGAAGGCGCTTTGCCCTATCTCGTCCACATTATTATATATATGCACGCCATTGAGCTTCTGACAGTTGGCGAATGCCTGCCGGCCTATCTCCTTGGCACTATATGGGAGGGTGACGTGGGTGAGATTCTCGCATCCATAGAAGGCTCGCGCTGGAATGGAGAGCGCCGTGGTGCGGGTGAGGTCGAGGATGCACACATTGCCGTTGGGCTCGCCCTTGGTGCCGCCGCCACATAGTTGGCGCAATAGGGCGAAGTCGTCAATGCCGAGGGTGCCCGACACTTGCAGGCTATACACCGAGCGCCAGTCGTTGGCGAGCAGTTTGTCCTTGAGTGTTCCGGGTTTCACGAGATGTATCTTGCGCTCGTTGTATTTTGCGGTCTTCGGACTGACGCCGATGATAATCCTTTGGTTGGTGCGAAATCCGTGGAGCGTGTCGAGGTCGTAATAGCCGTTGCTCTTGCCATACCACCCGAAGTTGCAATGCAGGGTGGAGTCGGTGCAACCATCAATGATAAAGACATGGGCATAGGTCTTGCTTCGCTCGGCACGCAAGATGACAGGCCGTCCGGCAGCGAGTTCGCGCTTGATGGTGTTCATCCATGCCTTGCGCCCTTCAAGTCCGGTGAAGAACTTGCGGTCGAGGATGTGCATGTATTTGTTGTAGCCGAAATATTGCTTGAGGGCTAAGACGATACTGTTGAGCTTGGTGGATGCCGATGTCTGAGTGTATTTAGTGTCAGCCGCACGTCCGCAGTCGCGCACGAGATTTGCCACTGCCATGCGCTCGTCGTCGGTGAGCGAGTCGGTGTGATGGGCAAACATCCAGTCGTATTCATAATGGTTGCCCAATAACGGGGATGAAGCTGGCGAGCGGAAATGGCGCATGGTCTGCGACATGGCGATAGGGGCGCATCCCGCGAGCACGTGCTTGGTGCCCGTAGTGTCATTCTTCAGAGGGTCGCACAGCAGGTTATAAGGATAATCCTGCCCCCACTCCGCCTCAATAAGAGGCTCCACCTCTTGGGCCATCGTGCCGGGGGTGGAGCCTAATAATATTGATATTAATATTAATAATCGCATCTTATTTCCTATTTAAACTCGCGGCTGACGCCGCGAGCACGGGGCTGCTAATTCATTCTTCACTCTTCATTCTTCATTTAAAAATCGCCTCCACCGCCTTGCGCACAATCTCGCTGTCCTCGTTGATGATGGCGAAATATTCGCTCATGTCCCAGAGGTCGCGCGCCACGAGAGCCTTGAGCTGCATCGAGAGTTTGGGGAGGGTTTTCTGCAGTTCGGCATCGTCCTTGGGCACCACCTTGTCCTTGGCGGCATCGGCAATCATCTTGTCAATCACCTCCTGCGGGAACGTGAAGTCGCGACGGAACTCGTCGAATGATGTCCATCGCTTCTTGAGAGCCTTGCGGTTGGCATCCACATATTTGAGGTTGGCATTGATGATATAGCTCTTTGCCGACAGTTCGCGGTGGAACTTTGTGTAGGCAAGGGTATCTAAGGGCACGAAATAGTCGGGCATAATACCGCCGCCGCCATACACAGGCCGATGCTCACGCAGGGTGTAGCACTTGAGCGAGTCGGCAAAGTGAATACTGTCGGCACTTGTCAGCTCACCATGCTTGAGTCGATTCACCACATCCATGGCATAATCCTTGGCTTCGCCCTTGGTATAGGGCTTCTGTATGCAGCGTCCGGCGGGGGTATAGTAATGCGAGACGGTGAGGCGAATCATCGAACCGTCGGGCAAGTCGATGGGGCGCTGCACGAGTCCCTTGCCGAATGAGCGGCGACCGACAACCTTGCCACGGTCTTGATCCTGTATAGCACCTGTGACAATCTCGGCAGCCGATGCCGAATACTCGTCGATGAGCACCACAATCTTTCCGTCGAGGAATTTGCCGTTGCCCTTGGCCCTATAGTCGCTGCGCTGGGCTCGTCGTCCCTCGGTATATACTATGAGGTCGCCCTTCTGCAGAAATTCGTTGGCGATATTCACGGCAGCCTGCAGATAGCCGCCGCCGTTGCCCTGAAGGTCGAGAATGAGATTGCGCATTCCCTGCTTGGTGAGTTTCTCAAGAGCCTCGCAAAACTCATCATGCGTTGTGGCCCCGAAATTGCCGATGCGCACATATCCCACCTCGGGGCGTATCATATAGACGGCATCGATGGACTTGACGGGTATCTTGTCGCGCACCACCTTGAAGGTGAGCAGGTCCGTGATGCCTCGGCGCACAATGCCAAGCACCACCTTAGTGCCCTTGGGCCCGCGCAGTCGGCGCATAATATCCTCTTTCGACATCTTTACGCCGGCGATGGCAGTGTCGTTGACCGACACGATGCGGTCGCCAGCCACGATGCCCACCTTCTCCGAAGGACCGCCCGTGACGGGTTGGATGACGAGGAGCGTATCCTCCACCATATTAAACTGCACTCCGATGCCCTCGAAGCTACCGGCGAGAGGCTCGTTGAGAGCCTTCACCTCTTTGGGGGTGGAATAGGAGGAATGGGGGTCGAGCTTTTCGAGCATGCCTCGGATGGCATCCTCCACGAGCTTTCCCTCATCCACATCATCCACATAGAGATTGCTGATGGCCAGTTCGGCTATCTGCAACTTGCGCAAGGGGCTGTCGTCCCCGATGTTCATTCTCATCTGAGCCATGGCTGGGATGGTAGTCAGCAGCAGCATGGCTATTATTGTTGCTCTTGTCTTCATTTTGATATATTGGCTCGGCAGCAAAACTGCCGAGAACGGTGGCTATTCTTCATTCCTAATTCCTCATTCCTCCTCAGGGCGGTCTTCCTCGATGACGAGGTTGTCGATGATGAAGTTCTGTCGCTCCATGGTGTTCTTGCCCATGTAGTATTCGAGGAGCTTCTGCACCTGGTCGTTCTTGTGGAGGGTGACCTGCTCAAGGCGCATGTCGGGACCGATGAATCCGGCGAACTCCTCGGGGGATATTTCACCAAGACCCTTGAATCGGGTGATCTCGGGGTCGGGACCAAGTTGGGCGATGGCGTTCAGTCGCTCCTCCTCGCTATAGCAATAGCGGGTGATGAAGTCGCTCTTCTTAGCCTGCTGTTTGGCAGCCTCGGCAGCCACCACCTCCTTGTTCTTGACCTTCGTCCGCTTGTTGCGCACGCGGAAGAGTGGCGTCTGAAGCACATACACATGACCCTTCTTGACGAGTTCGGGGAAGAACTGCAGGAAGAAGGTGATGATGAGCAGTCGGATGTGCATGCCATCGACATCGGCATCCGTAGCCACTATCACCTTGTTGTATCTCAGTGTGTCAAGTCCGTCCTCGATGTCGAGGGCAGCCTGAAGGAGATTAAACTCCTCATTTTCATACACCACCTTCTTGGTGAGGCCGAAGGAGTTGAGGGGTTTTCCACGCAATGAGAACACAGCCTGGGTGTTGACATCGCGGCTCTTCGTGATGCTTCCGCTGGCCGAGTCGCCCTCGGTGATAAATATGGAGCTCTCCTCCTTGCGGTCGTTCTTGACATCGCTGAAGTGTATGCGGCATTCGCGCAACTTGCGGTTGTGCAGATTGGCCTTCTTTGCACGCTCACGGGCGAGCTTGGTGACACCCGCCATCGCCTTGCGCTCGCGCTCGCTCTCCTGAATCTTCTGCAGCATCACCTCAGCCACGTCGGCATTCTTGTGGAGATAGTTATCCACTTCGGTCTTGATGAAGTCGCCCACATATTTGTTGATGCTCACTCCGCCATTTGGCACCATCGTCAGCGAACCGAGCTTGATCTTGGTCTGACTCTCAAACATCGGCTCCTCGACGTTGATGGCTATAGCAGCCACTATACCATTGCGGATGTCGCCATATTCGAAGTTCTTGTTGTAGAACTCCTTGATGGTCTTGGCGATATGCTCCTTGAATGCACTCTGATGTGTGCCGCCCTGAGTGGTGTGCTGACCGTTGACAAAGGAGTGATACTCCTCGCCATACTGGTTGGCATGGGTGAAGGCAATCTCGATGTCCTCGCCCTTGAGGTGGATGATGGGATAAAGACCGTCACCCGTCATCGTGTCGTTGAGAAGATCTTTGAGTCCGTTGCGGCTCAGGATGCGGCGTCCGTTATACATGATGGCAAGCCCCGTGTTGAGATATGTGTAGTTGCGGAGCATTGTCTCGATGATGTCATCATGGAAGGAGTAGTTGAGAAACAGCGAGTTATCGGGCTCGAAGAAGATATAGGTGCCGTTCTCGTCGGTTGTCGGCTCGGTGGTGTCGGTCTGCAATATGCCCTTTTCGAATGTTGCAGAGCGCACCTGACCATCGCGGAAAGAGCGCACTTCGAAGTGAGAACTGAGCGCATTGACCGCTTTTACACCCACTCCGTTGAGTCCGACGCTCTTTTTGAACGCCTTTGAGTCGTATTTTCCACCCGTATTGAGCACACTCACCGCCTCGATGAGCTTTCCTTGTGGTATGCCTCGTCCGTAGTCCCTCACCGTCACTCTCAACTGCTCGTCAACGGTGATCTCGATACGGTCGCCCGCGTGCATCTTGAATTCGTCGATTGAGTTGTCAATAACCTCCTTCAGCAGCACGTATATACCGTCCTCGGGCAGTGAACCGTCGCCAAGGCGACCGATGTACATACCCGGGCGAGTGCGCACGTGTTCCATATCCGAAAGGTGTCGGATATTGTCGTCGGTGTATTCCACCGTGGATTGTTCTTGTGATTGAAGTATTTCGTCGTCCATCTATTATAAAATGATTTAGTGGCTACAAAGGTAAGCAAAAAAAATAAGAATTAAGAATTAAGAAATAAGAATTTGCAATCGCATAACGATTTTTAAACAAATTCCACATTCTTAATCCTTAATTCTTGAAATATTAGCGGGATTTTACATCAACAAAACATCCCTTATTATTATTTATTCCTTGTGGCATACAATCCTATGCAGGCACCGATGAAACCGCCCGACTGATGGGTGCTCAGATTGACTGCATCAACTCCCTGGGCAATGACATTCCATGTGGTGCCATCAAGCGAATAGCTGAAGTCATAATAGCGGCCATCTCCATGGATGCGCAACTTGACAGGTCTGTCGGCACATTTCTCGCAGAGGAACTTCGAACCAATCACTACGTTGCTCTTTTCGGCACGCGTGAGCACTATGGCATTGCGACCGCCTATCTTCGTCTTACCAAAGGTGAAATTATAATGCTCGTTCTGCAAGAGGGCAAAGCCTGCCAGCTCCTTGTCGTTAGCCGGATTGAATGTCACTTCGGTCTCGGCGGTGAAGGTGTTGTGCTGCTGGCGACGGAACACGGCGGTGATGGGTTTCACCTCGTGGATATTGGCATCCGAGGCCTTGATTGTCAGTCCATTGCTTCCAAGGCTGTAATTAGAGAAGTCCTGGTTGCGCAGATACATCCAGCGCATGTCGAGCTGCTGACTGTCGAAACGATCTACGTAACTGAAATTGCCGGTATTGCACAGACCTGACTCATACTGCAAGCCTGTCTTCTTGTTGACTGTCGGCACCACGCGTCCACTTTCGAGTATCGTTGGCCAACCGTCTTTCCATGTCACTGGCAGCAGATAGGTGTCGCGACCTGTATTATAGAAATCGTCCTGATAGGGGCGGCAGGCGAGGAACACTGCCCACCAATCACCCTTGGGTCCCTGAACGATGTCGGCATGTCCGGCACTTGTCACGATGTCGGGGCGATTGGGGTCGAGACCCACACGCTGTGTCAGGATAGGATTGCCATCGGTGTATTCCTCCCAAGGTCCCATCGGGTCTTTCGCCCTGAGTATCACCTCGCTATGGAAGTCGCATGTTCCGCCCTCGGCACACATCAGGTAATAATACTTACCCACTTTGAAGAGGTGCGGACCCTCAATCCATATCGGGTTCTTCACAACGTGAGTACCTCCTCTGAGGATTTCCTTCTGCTCACCGACGACGCAGTCGTTCTTCACGTCAAACTCGTGAATCCATATCGAGCGCTCGCCCTCATAGTTGGGCTTGCCCGAAGGAGCATCATTGTTGACGATATAAGCCTTGCCGTTCTTGTCGAAATAGAACGAGGGGTCGATGCCGCCCACTTCCTTCAGATAGATAGGCTCGCTCCATCCCTTTGCGGGGTCTTGTGTCTTTACGTAAAAATTGCCCTTGCCCACGTTTGTGGTAATCATATAGAACGTCTTGTTCTTCTCGTTGTATGAGATTGCAGGGGCGAAGATACCGCCCGAAACATTCTGATTGCCAAGGGGCAACTGGCTATCGCGGTCGAGCACATGTCCTATCTGCTTCCAGTTGACAAGGTCCTTGCTCTCGAAGATTGGCACTCCCGGGAAGAACGAGAACGACGAGTTGACCAAGTAGTAGGTATCGCCCTTGCGGCAGATGGACGGGTCGGGATAGAATCCTGCCATCACTGGATTGAAATACTCATTGGCATTGTCGATAGTCTTGTCAAAACGGGTATCGTTGCCCTCATAGCTGAAATACTTAAAGGTTGCTGATTGCGCCATGGCTCCCGTAGCCATCACTCCGGCTGCAACCATTGTCAATAGAGATTTTTTCATAATTGTTTTCTATCTGTTATTAATTTATTTCGATTTCGGCTGCAAAGTTAGCCATTTTTCCCAAGATTCCTTTTAATAATTGTTTCAAATAGTTTGCCTAATGTTTCATTATGACATATTCTTGGCTAAAATAATACATACATATTCCCCTACCAGTATGACGCTCTTGCATCACTTAATTATAGAAATTGGCAAATATGAAACAAAACAGAAAAAGAAAGAAACATTATCACTTGATATTTTGATGGAAAATGAGTATCTTTGCAAACGAAATAATCAAAAACCATATTCAACTATGATTAAAAAGAGAAAACTATTCATCGCAGCCTTTGCCATAATGGTATCTGTTGCACTTGCCAACAACGAAGGCAAACCAAAACCACATGCCGAAGTGGAAGCCGGAGGCAATGTATGCCGAGTCATCTTCTACACCCCCGACATCGTGCGCGTGACAAAGCACCCCGTAGGCACCACTGCTCCCCAAACCAAGAGCGAGGTGGTCACTCTGGAGCCTCAATCCTCACTCTCTATCAATGTCACTCCTAATGCTTCTGCCATAAGGTTGAAGTCAGAATCTCTTGTTGTAACCATAGACCGCCGCACAGGTCTTATCTCCTTCGCCACATCCAAGGGCAAGGCACTACTAAAGGAAAAAGCTACCACATTCGAGCCTCGCACGGAGGGCACCGACAAGGGACGATTCATCGTAACACAGACATACCAGCTCGATAAAAACGAACCTATATATGGTCTCGGCACTGTGCAGGACGGCCGACTCAACCGCCGCAACCTCAGCAAGCATGTCGAGCAATCCAATCTCGAGGACTTTCAGAACGTGATACAGTCGGTGAAGGGATGGGGAATATATTGGGACTCCTATAGCCGTGCTCACTTTGAGGACAACACCAACGGTATGACATTCAGAGCCGAGGTGGGCGACTGCTCCGACTATTACTTCCTGTACGGCAAGAACGCCGACGGTGTGAACACATGTATGCGCCAGCTATCGGGCGACGTACCTATGTTCCCATTGTGGACCTTCGGCTATTGGCAATGCCGCGAGCGTTACAAGTCATCCAAAGAACTGATGGAGGTGGTGGATAACTATCGCCGCCTGCAGGTGCCACTCGACGGTATCATCCAAGACTGGCAGTACTGGGGCAGCAACTACCTGTGGAATGCGATGGACTTCCTCTCAGATCAATTTACCGACGGCAAGCAGATGATTGACTTTGTACACAAAAACAATGCCCATATCATGATCTCCATCTGGGCGAGCTTCGGTCCGATGACACAACAGTATCGAAAGCTCGACGAGAAGGGATTGCTCTTCAACTTCCAGACATGGCCGCAGAGCGGACTGTCGCACATCTGGCCTCCACGCATGGATTATCCCTCGGGCGTAAGGGTGTATGACGCCTATAGCCCCGTGGCACGTCAGATATATTGGGATCATCTGAAGACACTCTTCAACTATGGCATAGACGCATGGTGGATGGACTCCACCGACCCCGACTTCTTCAATGCCACCGCCACCGACTACGAACATCTCACAGCAATGGGTTCATGGCGCAGTGTGCGCAATGCCTTCCCGCTCATGACTGTGAAGGGAGTATATGACAAGCAACGCCGCACATCCGAGGACAAGCGAGTGTTCATCATGACCCGCTCGGCTTTTGCCGGACAACAGCACTACGGTTCAGGACTATGGTCGGGCGACGTGGCCTCAACATGGGACATGCTGCGCAAGCAGGTGCCCGCAGGACTCAACTACACCATGACGGGATGTCCTAACTTCAACTCCGACATCGGTGGTTTCTTCTGTGCTTCATATAACACCAACGGACCTGGTTCGGCTCCACGCAATCCGCAATATCAGGAGCTTTACGTGCGCTGGTTGCAATATGGCTTGTTCTGCCCCGTATTCCGCAGTCACGGAGCCGATGCACCTCGCGAGATTTATCAGTTTGGCAAAAAGGGCGAGCCAATCTATGATGCCATTGAGAGCACCATCCGTCTGCGCTATCGCTTCCTACCTTATTTATATAGTACGGCATGGCAGGTGACATCAGCCAATGAGAGCTATCTGCGCGCCCTGGTATATGACTTTGCCAACGACAAGCGCACATGGGATATGGGCGACGAGTTTATGTTCGGACGCTCCATTCTCGCCACTCCTATCCTCTACCCGCAATACACCGAGGAGAAGATATTCAACGAGGACGCAATGAGCGGATGGGACAAAAAGGAATTAAAGAATGAAAACAGTAAAATATTAAAATACGATTTCTCTGAGCAGAAGACCGTGACGAAATATTTGCCGAAGGGAGCCGACTGGTATGAGTTCTATACCGAGAAGCTCTATAAGGGCGGACGCGATGTCACCATTCCTTCCACCATCGACCGTGCAGCCATGTTCGTAAAGGCTGGCAGCATCCTGCCCTTTGCTCCCGTGATGCAGTATGCACAGGAGAAGCAGTGGGACAACCTCGACATCGTGGTTTATCCCGGCAAGGATGCCGTATTCACACTCTATGAGGACGAGGGCGACAACTACAACTACGAGCGCGGAGTTTATTCCACAATAACAATGAAATGGAACGACAAGAAGCGCACGCTTACCATAGAAGACCGCCAGGGCGAGTTCCCGGGAATGTTACGACAGCGCACCTTCAACGTCCGCACTGTTGGCACAGACAATACACAGACTCTGAAATACTCTGGAAAGGCAATAAGTGTAAACCTGTAATCATAAATAAAGCTCCTACCGAAATGGCAGGAGCTTTATTATTTTAGATTATTATAATAATATCAATTTATCTTATATACCTTTTCCTTACCATTGAATGTACATTTCACGGTGGCTCTACCGTCAACAATCTTGCCAATCTTGACATCTACGTTTCCTCCATTAGCAGTTGCCTTGATAACCGACTTGTCGGTGAGCGGGGCATATACCTGATAATGAGTGAGATCCATCAGTCCATTTTCATTGGTGGAGAAGATGGGCTTAGAGGGCATTGCCACTGCCTTGCCGTCAACAAGGATTGATACAGTGGGAACTACGGGACGCTGGCATGCTTTGCCTGCCTTGGCGAATCCGATGCCGTGGAAATCAACAAGAGGCTCATTGCCAGCTCCCTCCACTACGAGATAAATGGCATGCTTGCCCGTGAGTCCCTCAACGGCAGGCACAGCCACCTCGTAGGTCTTAGCCTCCTTGGCTGCATTGGCAGGAACATCCACTACGGCAATCTCCTTGCCGTTCCAAGTGGAATTGGCATAAGGGCCATCGAGCATCACACGCACACGGAAGGCTCCCTTGCCCTTGGATGTCATATTAATGCAGAACTTGGTGTTGTCGCCCTGCTTTGTGCCCTCAAATGGTTTGATGCCCTTGGTGTGCTGGGCAAGACCGCCGAAACCGAAGTACTTGAAACCAACAACTCCGCCATTCTTCACTCCTGCGAGATCCATACTGTTATTCCATACGTCGAAGTTGTCCTGCATCCACTTCTGGTCGCTCATATAGCAGGCATAACCAGCTGAATAATAAGCGTAAGGAGGCAGACCGAAGATATTGAATCCCTCGCTCGTCACCTCGGCACCGGTGTATTTCATACCATCCGAAGCCTCGGCTGTCCACTCATTGTCCTTGGCGTATGGGTCGTATGCCGTGATGCGCACCTGTCCACCCTTAGCCACTGCTTTCTTGTCCCACTCTATCTTGATGGGGGCAACCATAGCCTGACGGGCAAAACCGAAACCGCGGGGAGGACGATGATAGAAGACATACCACTGACCGTTGATTTCCTGGATAGAACCATGGGTGTTGTGGGCGGCATTCATACCAACGAGATGTGTTCCGTCTTCATTGGGAACGATACCACGTGAGTCAACCAAGACACCTCCCGAGCGCCAAGGACCAAGGGGCGAGTCGCCGTAGGCATAACGAAGTGCGGAATTGGTGGAGCCTTGTCCATATTCCGGTCCGCTATATCCCGAGAACACCATCACATACTTGTTGCCCACCTGACGAATGCTGGATGCCTCAAAGAAGTTGAAGTCGCCAGGGTTCTGTCCCTTATAAAGGGCAGGATATTGTGTTCCCTGAGGGTCGCGTATCACACCGTAACGCTCACTGGCAGGAATGAAGTAGTCGTGAATCTCTGTTCCGGGACGTACGGCATACATATTGTCCTGGTCAAGCTCAAAAGCGGTGGAATGACGGAAACCATAGAAGACGTATGCACGGAAACCGCGGGCATAGTCGGAATCTTTCTTGTTGGTGATATTCTCAACAAACACAGAAGGGTCGAAGTCGATGAGCGAACCATCTACACAAGCAGTGCCGTCGGCATTGAGGTTGACAGGAGTGAAAGGTCCGTTGGGGCGGTCACCCTTGCACACCATTGCCACACGACGCCATCCGCGTGAGTGGGGATAGAGCCAATAGGTCTTCTTGCCAGTGGTCTTGTCCTTCACCTCCACAAGGTCGGGAGCGAACATCGTGTCCCACTTGCCATTAACGTAATGACTGAACACAGGTCCCTCGTCGCGCCAGTTGGTGAGGTCTTCCACGGGTGCTGACCAGATACGGATGTCATTACCGCAATACTCAGTGAATTTCACATCATGCGAACCAATGATATAGGCACGCATCTTGCCGGGATTGTCGGGATCCTCAAACACGCGAGGCTCTCCGTCGGGCAAATGCTCCCACAGAGGGAGATAGGGGTTCTGGGCTGTAGCCAGAGTTGCAACCATTGACAAGGCTGCAACAATCAGTTTTTTCTTCATCGAACTTTAATATTTTAATTTTTTAATATTTTAATTTTCCATAGTGGAACCAGTCAACATCAACGTATCCGCCCTTCTTCTTTGTGGCATAGTTGAAGATGGCAAACTTGGAGCCCATGAAGAAGCGGCGATAGTCGAATATCATCTTATAGTCGCTCAGCACCTTTGTCCAGTTCTCACCGTCTATACTATAATATAAGGTGGCGAGGTCCTTACCAGGACGGAAGTCGGCATCAATTCGGAAATATACATCCTTTACCTTCTTGTCAAGCTCTTGGCTATAAGCCTCGGTGATAGCCACATCAGTGATGAGTTTCTCCTTGTCAGTCATCTTACAGCTCTGACTCTCGGCAACGAGAATCACCTTCTTGCCCTGCTTCTTCACCTGAACGACACCGGCATCGCCGTTGAAGGCACTGAATCCGGCAACATCACCGTCCTTCATCTTCGAGATGTCCATCTTTACTATTCCCTTGCACTCAGGACCTTCCATTCTCTGCGTCAGAGTGTTAGGAGCAATATAGAGATTTGGCACCACCCTACTAGTCTTGAGACGCATGAATCCCGGACGCTCGGTGAGCGACCATGCCTCGTTGATAGGATTATGGTTCCACTGCCAGTCGATATTCATCTTGTCGGAGTCAAACTCGTCGCTCGACACAATCTGTCCGCCGTCATATCCTCCTATTGGTTTGCGCATATATGTAGGTATCTTTCCGTTCTCATCTCCGAGCATAGGCCATCCGTCCTTCCATGTGCAAGGCATGAGAGTAAGCACGCGCCCTACTCCACCACGGTCCTGGAAGATGACTCCATACCAGTTGCCCTTGCCGTCATCGACGATTGTTCCCTGACCAGCATAGGGGAATCCTCCGAATTTCGATTCCAGTATCACCTTCTTATCGTATGGACCCTGGATATTGTCGGCACGATACACCACCTGACGGCGGGGCTTGCCTTGAGGCCATGAAATCATGATGAGATAATACTTGCCGTCGTGCTTGATAAATCGACTGCCTTCGAGCAATCCGTTCTCATCGGCGTCACGCTCAAACACCTTGCCGCTCAATCCGCCTTCCTTCACACCGCTCAGGT
>JBJEAY010000213.1:0-2756 GCA_051869575.1 Prevotella sp.
CGGCGAGCGTGATTGTCTGCACCTTCTCCTTTGAGAAATCCAGCGTCTTTCTTGCTTCTGTTGTTTCCATAGTCGTACTTTATTAGTTTTGTAATTTTGTACTTTGTATTTTGTATTTTTGTCATACAACATTCCTCAGTTTCCTCCAAGTGTTCTTTGCCACCTTCTCAATCGTCTTGTTGGATACAAGCATCGATATGATGGTCTGAGCCGACTTGCGACTGGAGTAGAGCTTTTCTATTTCATCTATTGTGAATGTCTGTGGCAGTGACATATATTTCTCGGCGAATCCCGACTGTCTTGTCCTCGGTTTGTTCACCTCAGCCACATTATCCCACATGTCGGTGAGTCTGTTGCCCCACACCCTTATCGAGATATACATCAGCCAGTCGCCTATGAGACGTGCAAACTGCTTGTCCTCTTCGGTCACTTCGAGTTTGCCTGTCTTCTTAAACTCCTCATACTGCATGCACACCATCCTCGGTAGCGTATATCTCACCATATAAAGAGGTATGCGCTTGCGGAAATAATCTCTCACCTTGTCACCGTCGATTCTCACGAGTTCGGTCTGTTCTCTGCACCATTCCCATGCGCAGCGCACCAGGGGTTCACACTCTATTCTCCCCGACAGTCCTTCCAATTCCTGACACATCTCCACAATACCCATATCCTCGGGAGCCATGTTGATGTCGTCGAAGAGCACGGGTTTGTCGCCCTTATAGTCGATGATGTCTCCCTCCGTGGGCGGCATCCACCACAGTGCGAGTCGTGTGATGAATCCGTCGTCGAGGTCTTGACCGCGCAGTTTTTTGTTGACGCTCGACATGGTTGACGACACGCACTGGTTCCAGTTGATTTGCAGCAGTCCGTTGGCAGAGCCCGAATTGGCGAAATCCACACCGGCATACTCGTTCTGGAACGATTTCAGTTCCAAGTCCTGCTTGCCTGCCCACGAACCCGTCTGCGCCCTCAGGGCAGTGGCGAGTTCCGACTCAGTGGTGAACAGGTGCATGTGCAGACAGTTGGGGTCGTCCTCATTGATGGCATCGCGAAGTCTGCGATAGAGCACGTTGTTTGAGGTTGACGACGGTATATACCTTATAGGCATGTGGGGTCTTGGCTCCACCTCCGACGGTTTTGCACCCTTGGTCTGCGCTATCATCTCCTTTTTTTCCTCATACTGTCGCTCAATCACTCTGTACGTCTCGTCCTTTTGCTTCATGTTATACATCAGCACCTTGTCGAGATCCACAAGGAACGACTTGCCGCATGCGGGCGGACCGATGACATACACGAGATACGACAGTCGGTAGAGTCTTGCGTCGTAGTGTTGGAAATAGCAGTTGGTGAGATATGTGCCTACCATTGCACCTGCCACCAGGACGGCGCCGAGTTTGATTTTGTCATCCATTTTGCCAATGGCGCGGGCGTATATGTCACGAGGGTTGTCTGGATGAAGGAGAGGCAACAGACGTGATGACCATAGGTCATAATCGATTGCATTGTCCTCGTCAATGATTTCTCTTGGTCCCCAGTAAGGCAGTTCGATGCCACAATTCTTACAAGCCATTCTGACTGATTGTGGGTATCCGCAGATACTCTTATAAGAGAGAGCTCCATCCACAATGCGCTCGAGTTCCTTGGGGTCGCGGGCATGGATTGTAGCTCCAGCCGCACTCGTACGTAGTAGCGCGAATAGTCTATTCCTTTCCATATCGCACGCATACCTGAGGTCTGTAGCCATTTTGAGAACAAATCCATGACGCTGTCCATCAGGGGGAACTCCCTCATGCCAGTCTTGTCGAGCAAATAGTTTCGTGTACGCCTCCAGCAGTTGAAGAAGTCCTCCTTTGACTCCGCAGAAGGAGATTTCGGAAATGTCGGACTGGTCCCCGAGCCCCCCTCCGTCTCCCCCGAGGGGGAGAGATTGTTTACTACTGGCGCTGGATTCTCCTCCCCTCGTGGAGGTTGGGAGGGGGTTGCCCCTATATTTTTCTCCAAATTGCCTGTCGTATTCTTCATTGTTGTAGTCAAAAATTTCTGAGTTAATAAACAAAATGTCCTCTTTTGAGGGGCAATAACTTATTCGTGCAGCATCACGGCAGGCCTTGTCATATTCGATGCCCAGTTCCTCGCATAACCATGCTTGGTTTTGGGCGATGTCGCCTATCGCGGGGTCAGCCTTGAGCACGTATTTCAGTCCGTGTCCCGAGGCGGTAATGAAGGCCAGCATAAGTCGGTCGCTTATACCTATCTGCTTCATCACGTCCATATTCTTTTGGTGGAGCAGATCCGGACTCGCCACATGGTCTATATCCACGATGAAGAGTCCGTTGAGCCTGGCATTCTTATTATTTCGCCACCGTTTCTGATTAGGAGCAGAGGGTGTCCCACCCTCTGTATTTGCATCAAATGTCGCCTGAAACATCAGACAAGGCAGCGTTCTCTTGGCCTTAGCCTTCTCCGCCTCCAGTTGCTTTCGCATCTCGTCAGCGTCGTCGCCCAACTGTCTTATTGCCGCCTCGCACTCCCTTGCCTTGGCGATTGCCCGCCTCACCTTGTCGGATGTCACGAGCTTCTCAAATTCCTCTGCCGTGCACTCCTGGCACGGCAGAGTAAAATTATAACTGTAGTCAAACATAATCTCTAACCTTTTTTATCCACAGATAATCTTTTTTGTCCACAGATTATCACAGATTATCACAGATTATTTAAATATCAAAGATATTTTGATTTTCACAGATAATCAGTAATCA
>JBJEAY010000214.1:0-2738 GCA_051869575.1 Prevotella sp.
ATGCCGAATATGTCATCAAGGGAGTGTGTCCGCATTGCAAAAACTGACTAAAGACAAGAAAAATAACAAAGAAGTGGAAAAAAAACACTTTTTTGCTTGTTATATCGGGGGAATTTAGTAATTTTGCAGCCTAAATTACACATATTTCTATATATAACGTTATATTATGGCTGAAAAGAAACAGATTAAGACCGCATTGGTATCGGTTTTCCACAAGGATGGATTGGACGAGCTGCTCAAGAAGCTCAATGCAGAGGGAGTGAAGTTCCTCTCTACTGGTGGTACACAGAAGTTTATCGAGTCACTCGGTTATGAGTGCCAGAAGGTGGAGGATGTCACCACTTATCCTTCAATCCTCGGTGGCAGGGTGAAGACTCTCCATCCGAAGGTGTTCGGAGGTATCCTCGGACGTCGCGACAACGAGGGCGACCAGGAGCAGATGAAGCAGTATGAGATACCCGAGATTGACCTTGTCATCGTGGATCTCTATCCATTCGAGGACACCGTGGCAAGTGGTGCATCAGAGGCCGACATCATCGAGAAGATAGACATCGGCGGCATTTCGCTCATACGTGCCGGAGCGAAGAATTTCAAGGACGTGGTGATTGTGCCCAGCAAGGCAGAGTACGGAGTGTTGCTCGACATCCTCAACAAGAAGGGTGCCGCCACCGACATCGAGGACCGCAAGATGTTTGCCGAGCATGCCTTCGGTGTGAGCAGCCACTACGACACGGCTATTCATGAGTGGTTTTTGAGGAATTAAAAAATTAAAGAATTAAAGTTCTATACTTATGGGATTTTTTTCGTTTGTTCAGGAAATAGCGATGGACCTCGGTACAGCCAACACCATCATCATCTCTGATGACAAGATTGTGGTTGACGAGCCATCGGTGGTTGCCCTCGACCGCCGCACCGACAAGATGATTGCCGTGGGCGAGAAGGCAAAGATGATGTATGAGAAGGAACATGCCAACATACGCACCATACGCCCTCTGCGCGATGGCGTGATAGCCGACTTCTCTGCCTGCGAGCAGATGATGCGCGGACTCATCAAGATGGTGCACACTGGCAGCCGCCTCTTCTCTCCCTCACTGCGCATGGTGATTGGCGTGCCCTCTGGCTCTACCGAGGTTGAGTTGCGTGCTGTGCGCGACTCGGCAGAACATGCCGACGGACGTGACGTATATCTGATTTTCGAGCCAATGGCGGCAGCCATCGGTATTGGTATCGACGTTGAGGCCCCCGAGGGCAATATGATAGTTGACATCGGTGGTGGATCGACAGAGATTGCCGTTATCTCGCTTGGAGGTATCGTCAGCAACAACTCAATACGTATTGCCGGTGACGACCTCACTGCCGACATACAGGAATACATGAGCCGACAGCACAACGTGAAGGTGAGCGAGCGTATGGCTGAGCGCATCAAGATACACGTGGGTTCTGCCCTCACCGACCTTGGCGACGAGGCTCCCGAGGACTACGTGGTTCACGGTCCTAACCGTATCACCGCCCTGCCTATGGAGGTGCCCGTATGCTATCAGGAGATAGCCCACTGCCTAGACAAGACCGTGGCAAAGATAGAGAACGCAGTGCTCTCAGCACTTGAGAATACCCCTCCCGAACTGTATGCTGACATCGTCAAGAACGGTATCTACCTCAGTGGTGGCGGTGCTCTGCTCCGTGGACTCGACAAGCGTCTGCAGGACAAGATCAACATACCGTTCCATATTGCCGAGGACCCCTTGCACAGTGTTGCCAAGGGAGCTGGTATAGCATTGAAGAACGTTGACAGATTCTCATTCCTGATGAGATAAAATGCGCAACCTACTCGAATTTTTATCGAAGTACTATCATTGGCTGCTGTTTGCAGTGCTCGAGGTGCTCAGCTTCGTGCTGCTCTTCCAGTTCAATAGCTATCAGGGCAGTGTGTGGTTCTCGTCGGCCAATGCCATGGTGGGCAAGTTGTACGAACTCGACTCCTCCGTCGAGTCGTTCTTCTCGCTCACCAAGGTCAACAAGGATCTCACTCTGCGCAATTTCTATCTCGAACGTCAGGTCAACCAGCTGTCGAGGCTCTATGCCGACCTGACCAAGGACACGACAATAGCCGAGCGCAATGAATTGGAGTTCCTGAGCAGATACAAGCTGATACCAGCCAAGGTGGTAAGCAACTCTGTTGACCGCAACGACAACCTCATGACCATCGACCGCGGAAGCAAGGACGGCGTGGAGATCGACATGGGAGTGGCATGCGGCAATGGTGTGGTGGGAGTGGTGTATTTAGTGTCCGACCACTACTCGGTGGTGATGCCGGTGCTCAACTATCATTCGCGCATCAGTTGTGCCATACGCCATCGTGGATATTTCGGCTATCTGAAATGGCAGGGTGGCGATGCAAACATAGCTTATGTAGAGGATGTGCCAAGGCATGCCAAGTTCAAGCGTGGCGACTGGGTGGAGACGAGCGGCTACTCGTCGATATTCCCTCCGGGAGTGCTTGTAGGCAAGATAATCGAGGTGTATAACTCGCGCGACGGACTGTCATATAAGCTGAAGGTGCAGCTATCCACCGACTTCGGCAATGTGCGCGATGTCTGTGTGATAAGCGACAAGGGCATAGCCGAGCGCACACGACTTATGGAAGCAGCCCGCGACTCAATGGCTCGGGGCAACAAGGAATGACAGAAAGGAAAGAATAACAGAGATGACGATAGACTTTTTAAGGCAATTAGGCATCT
>JBJEAY010000215.1:0-2738 GCA_051869575.1 Prevotella sp.
ATAGTTCATTTCCTTTGGGTATATCAATGCCTAAACATTTGTCTTTAACTCCTTTAACTCCCTTAACTCCTTTAACTCCCTATATTTGAGATATTATAATTTATTATTTCTGTTTTTTGCCACAAGTTTCTTTATTGTCTCAACACTCTTGGCAGTGTAGAATCCGTCCTCGGGAGTGTTAAAGCAGTAGTCAACGAGGCGGTCTATTGTGGATGTTGCCACATGCATGCGTGTGTCACTGCTTGCGTAATATATGAACACCTTGCCGTCTTCATCTGCAATCCATCCGTTGGCAAATGCCACGTTCATCACGTCGCCGATATACTCCTCACCCTCAGGCACGAGGAAATATCCACCAGGCTGGGCAATCACGCGGGTTGGGTCGTCAAGGGCAGTCATATACATATAAAGCACATAACGCAGACCGCTGGCACAACCGCGCACTCCGTGAGCAAGGTGCAACCATCCCTTGGGAGTCTTGATAGGATGCGGACCTTCGCCGTTCTTCACCTCCATGATGGTGTGATAGTGGCGGGCGTTGATAATCTTCTCTTCCTTCACCTCGGCGTGGGTGATGTCGTCAACAAGAGCCCAACCGATGCCGCCACCCGAACCGGTGTCGATGAATCCGTCCTGTGGACGAGTGTAGAAGGCATACTTGCCGTCAACAAACTCGGGATGGAGCACCACGTTGCGTTGCTGACTCTTAGATTTAAGGTCGGGCAGACGCTCCCAGTTGACGAGGTCCTTGGTGCGTGCAATACCAGCAGTGGCAGTAGCAGCCGAGAGGTCGCCAGGCTGTGAGTCGTCGTGACGCTCAGCGCAGAACACTCCATAAATCCATCCGTCCTCATGAGCGGTGAGACGCATGTCATATACGTTGGTGGCAGGAATCACATCCTCGGGCAGAGTGATAGGCTCTTCCCAGAAACGGAAGTTGTCGATACCGTTAGGACTCTCAGCCACAGCGAAGAAGCTCTTGCGGTCGGCACCCTCAACGCGCACTACCAGCACATACTTGCCGTTCCACTTGATGGCACCCGAATTGAGTGTAGCGTTCATCATGATGCGCTCCATCAGATATGGATTGTCCTTCTCGCAGAAGTCATATCTCCACTCAAGCGGTGTGTGAGCCGCTGTGAGGATAGGGTTCTCATACTTCTCGTAAATACCGTTATACTTAGCCGATGGCTTGTTAGGCTTGCTCAGCAGTTCTTCGTGCGCCTTGCGCAGAGCTGCCACTCTTTCATTAAAATCACTCATGATAGTTAATGTATATTTAATATTTTAATTCTTTAATATTTTAATTCTTTAATTCTTTAATTCTTTAAGCAGCCATGTCACCCATTCGTCCCACTGCTCCTGATACCAGAAGTGGGCTGTCTGTTGATAAAGGCTCATCTCTTTCGGGGCGGTCACGGTGTTGTATGTAGCCCATGCGGATGTCGGGGGAACCACCTCATCGTTATATCCGAATGAGAACCAACCCTTACACTTGATGCGCTTGGCGAAATTGATACCGTCGAAATATCCCGAGTTCTTCACCTTCACTGGGTCGTGCTTCTTCTCATAATAGAAATAATGAGGCCATCCGCAGGCAATGCCTTTTAGAGATGCTGTGTGGTCGCACATGGCGGCATGCACAGCACCATAGCATGTCACTCGGCTGTCGAGACCGGCACACACGAGAGAGAGCATACCGCCCTGACTGCTACCAGTGACGCCAAGATTCTTGCCGTCCCATTCGGGCAGAGATGCTATATAGTCGATAGAGCGAATGGCACCAGTGAAGATACGCTTGTAGGGCATCTTGTCGCGATTGTCGAGATTGGCCTCCCAATATCCGTTGAGAGCACCGTTATGCAGGCGGTCATACACATCCTGCTTCATTGTCACAGGTATGCCATGAACACCTATTTCCAATGTGATGACTCCCTGCGAAGCCATCCACACGTCACCGCCATAGGGTCGGCAACCGGCTCCAGGCACTCTCAACAGTGCGGGATATTTTCCAGGCTTCACAGGTATGCAGAGAATACCATAGATCTTGCTTCCCCATGCATTATTGTTGAAGTTGACCTCATACACATTCACATCCTTGGTGCAACGCTCCGGCAGCAGTTCGAGATGTGGGTCGAGCTCCACCTTGCGGGCTTCGGCAATGGTATTAGTCCAAAATTCGTCGAAGTCGGCAGGACATTCGGCATTAGCCTGAATTTTCTCGGGAGAGAAGGCTGCGGCACAAGTGTTGCGGTATTCCTTGCCGCCAATGTTTGTCTTGACGTTCACACGATAGAAACCAGGCTTTGTCATCTTGCCCGAAAGTTTCATCTCGCCGTTCTTCAGTGTGGCTTTCTTTGTTCCACCCACGGGATACATCTCCGGACCTTGTTCATACTCCACTTCAACGTTCTCGATAGGAGTGTTGGAGCGCAGGATTCTGACGGTGAAGTTTGCCGTCTCGCCCACCTTGTAGTTCCAGTCGCTGTGGTCGGGAGCTATCGACACGACGATGTTGTTGCCCCTGATTTGGGCAGAAACACTTGCCACATGGCACATCATAAGGATTGCAAATGCAATAGATGTTCTAAGTATTCTTTTCATACCTTATTATATATATTATATTGCAGTTATTAGAGTTTCTTTCTTTTTGTCAGGTTCGTCGTTTAATAATCCAGCAGGCTCAAAGTTTTCGTTTTAGTAGTTAGAGGTTTGTGGACGCTTGCACTCCTGTAACT
>JBJEAY010000216.1:0-2723 GCA_051869575.1 Prevotella sp.
GACATACGTCACTTTTTCGTCTCGTTGATATAGACAATTTTGAACACCCTACTTAGGACGGCTAAAGCCGTGCTTTAGGTGAGCTAAAGCACGGCTTTAGATGACGTAAAGCTATGCTTTAGCTGCGCATAAGAATATTTAAAAAAACAAAAAAACGGCGAAAAAGTTGCATATTACAAATATTATGTGTACTTTTGCAATTTGAAAGAACAATAAAAAGAAAAAAGTAGAAGATCATGAAAGATTTGGATTGGGCCAGTCTGTCATTTGGATACAGACGTACAGACTACAACGTGCGATGCTACTATCGCGACGGCAAGTGGGGCGAGATAGAGGTTTGCTCCGACGAATACATCAACATGCACATGGCTGCCACCTGTCTGCACTACGGACAGGAAGCCTTTGAGGGCCTGAAGGCCTACCGCTGCCCCGACGGTAAGGTGCGCGTGTTCCGCATGGACGAAAACGCAAAGCGCCTTCAGAGCACATGCCGTGGCATTCTCATGCCCGAGGTGCCCACGGAAATGTTTGAGGAAATGGTGAAGAAGGTAGTCAGACTCAACCAAGAATGGATACCGACATACGAGAGCGGAGCCACACTTTACATCCGTCCGCTATTGGTGGGTACAGGTGCCCAGGTGGGCGTGCATCCCGCCAACGAGTATCTCTTCCTCATCTTCGTCACTCCCGTAGGACCATACTTCAAGGGTGGTTTCTTTGCCAATCCATACGTCATTATCCGCGATCACGACCGTTCGGCTCCCCTCGGCACAGGTATATATAAGGTGGGAGGCAATTATGCGGCTTCGCTGCTTGCCAACAAGAAGGCCCACGACTTGGGTTATGCCTGCGAGTTCTATCTCGACGCCAAGGAGAAGAAATACATCGACGAGGCTGGTGCCGCCAACTTCTTCGGTATCAAGAACAATACTTACGTCACCCCGGAATCTACCTCCATCCTGCCGTCAATCACCAACAAGAGTCTTATGCAGCTCGCAGAAGACCTCGGCATGAAGGTGGAGAGAAGGCATATCCCCGAGGAGGAACTCGAGACATTCGAGGAGGCCGGCGCTTGCGGTACGGCAGCTGTCATCTCGCCAATATCCCGCATCGACGACATCGAGACGGGCAAGAGCTATGTATTCGGCGAGAAACCCGGCCCCGTGAGCGAGAAGCTGTTCAACCTGCTGCGTGGCATACAGTATGGCACCGAGGAGGACAAGCACGGATGGACGACGGTTGTTATTGAATGAGGAATGAGGAATGAGGAATGAGGAATGCCTATGCGTAGCAAATTCCTAATTCCTAATTCCTCATTCCTAATTATAAATTAATTAAAATATTACGGCTATGTTAAACAAGAAAGTGGAAGAGGCTATTAATGCCCAGATTAATGCCGAGATGTGGTCGGCATATCTTTATCTGTCAATGGCAGCATGGTGCCATGCAAATGGAAATCCCGGTATGGGAAAGTGGTTTGAAGTACAGTTCCAGGAGGAGCAGGATCACGCCAAGATCTTCTTCAACTATGTCATCTCTCGCGCGGGTAAGGTTGACCTGAAGCCCATTGAGGCTGTGCCGACATCATGGGAGAACATCCTCGACGTGTTTGAGAGCACCTTGGCCCACGAGCAGAAGGTTACCGGTCTTATCAACAACCTGTATGCCCTCAGCGTTCAGGAGAACGACTACGCCACCACAAGCATGCTGAAGTGGTTTATCGATGAGCAGGTGGAGGAAGAGGAAACCGCCCAGGGCTACATCGACAATATCAAGATGATTAAGGACAACGGTTACGGACTCTATATGCTCGACAAGGAGCTTGGTGCACGTACCTATACACAGGCTTCACCGCTGGCAGGAAAATAATACGGGATGTCAAAAGGCAAACTTCAGAAATTCGCCGAGTTGGTGACGTTCAGCAACGTCTTCCAGTATCCCTATTCAGTTATCGACAATACTCCCTTCGCCATGAAAGGACATTGGCGTGGGGAGTATTTCCATAACGACAACCCGATAGTGCTTGAATTAGGTTGCGGCAAGGGTGAATATACCGTAGGGTTGGCAAAGCTCTTCCCCGACGTCAACTTCATCGGAGTTGACATCAAGGGCGCGCGCATTTATACAGGAGCCAAGCAAGCCTTGGAGGAGGGACTGAAGAACGTGGCATTCCTGCGCACCAACATCGAGGTGATCGACCGATTCTTCGACCGCGACGAGGTGCAGGAGATATGGCTCACCTTCAGCGACCCGCAGATGAAGAACCCGCGCAAGCGACTGTCGAGCACCTACTTCATGGAGAGGTATCGCAGATTCCTGAGCGATGGGGGCGTCATTCATGTGAAGACCGACTCCAACTTCCTCTTCACCTATACCACCTATATGGTGGAGCGCAACAACCTGCCCGTGCTCTTCCGCACCGAAGACCTGTATCACACAGAGGGATTTGACGCCCAGACGCTCACCATACTGAGCATTCAGACCTACTATGAGGCGCAGTGGATAGAGCGTGGGTTGAACATACGCTATCTTAAGTTCCGACTTCCGCAGGAGGGAACGCTCGAAGAGCCGGATATAGAGATACCGCTCGACGACTATCGCTCGTATAAGCGACCGAAGCGCAGCGGACTTGAGACGAGTAAATAAAAAACTCAACATTCTCAAGTAGGGGGAGTTAAGGGAGTTAAAGGAGTTAAGGGAGTTAAAGACGTATGTTTTTCCCC